>CANSYV010000058.1 GCA_947651335.1 uncultured Lachnospiraceae bacterium | reverse complement strand
GCCCAGGTCAGCCGGCTGGAAAAGAATGCTTTAAAGACTATGCGCAATTATCTCCGGCAGTGATAAAACACTGGAACAGCCGGGATTTTATGGTAGCCAATACTGTGATTTTGTGGTAAAGTGTTACCGTAATGATAAAGACTATTTTACCTGCGGATAGCTGCGAAAGTCTACATAGTGTCTGTAACGGGGCACTTTTCGTGGAGACGTAGATTCCGGTTGAAAGATGTCAGGGAGAGGGGATTGTGCAATGAAAAAAGTAAAGAAGGAAAAACAGTGTAAGAGGAAAAATATGGAGACAGAAATGGTCTATAGAAACCGGTTTGACAGACATTTCGATGAATTGCGCTGGCTCTATATGGAGTTGTATGGAAATGATTCTATGTTTGCGGAACTGTGTGACCAGATGGAGAGCTTTTATAAAGAGAGGAAGAAAAAGCTGAAATTACTGGATGTGCAGAGGGAGGCAGATTTTGGCTGGTATAAACGCAATGACATGCTGGGAATGATGTTTTACATTGATAATTTTGCCGGAAATATGGAAGGGGTAAAGTCCAGGCTGGATTATATTGAACAGTGTAATGTGAATTATATCCATCTGATGCCGTTTCTGGAGACTCCTGAGGGTCGTTCGGACGGCGGATACGCGGTCTCTGATTTCCGGAAGGTGCAGGAGAAACTGGGCTCCATGGAGGACCTGGAAAGTCTCACGGCGGCCTGCCATAAGACGGGCATTCATGTGTGTATGGACTTTGTGATGAATCATACTTCGGAAGACCATGAGTGGGCGAAGCGTGCCAAAGAAGGCGACGGAGAGTACATGAGCCGGTATTTCTTTTTTGACAATTCATATATGCCGGCTCTGTATGAGAAGACAGTACCCCAGGTTTTTCCCACCACGGCGCCGGGAAATTTCACCTGGATTCCGGAGGCAGGCCATTTTGTCATGACCACATTCTATCCCTATCAATGGGATTTGAACTACAAAAATCCCAGAGTTTTTAATGAGATGATGTATAATTTCCTGTATCTGGCCAACAGAGGGATTGATATCATCCGCATTGACGCGGTTCCTTATATATGGAAGGAACTGAATACACCCTGCAGAAACCTGAAGCAGGTGCACACCATTGTGCGTATGATGCGTATGATCAGTGAGATTGTCTGCCCCAGTGTACTCCTGCTGGGCGAGGTGGTGATGGAGCCTGAGCGGGTGGTTCCCTATTTCGGCACAGTGGATAAACCGGAGTGCCACATGCTATATAATGTGACCACCATGGCCACTACCTGGCACACGGTGGCATCCCGGGATGTGCGTCTGCTGAAAAGACAGCTGGATATTGTCAATGCTCTGCCCAAAGAGTATACGTTTTTGAATTATCTCCGCTGCCACGACGACATTGGCTGGGGGCTGGATTACGGATTCCTGATGACTGAGGGAATCGGGGAACGGGCTCACAAGCAGTACTTAAATGATTATTTCCAGGGGTATGCAGGTGAAAGCAACAGCCGGGGAGAACTGTATAACGCGGACCCGGTCTCAGGAGATGCCAGATTCTGTGGAACCACTGCCTCCATGTGCGGCATTGAAAAGGCCGGTTTTGAGAAAGATGAAGAAGCCATGGAGCGTGCCATCCGTCTGGATGTAATGCTTCACGCCTATATGTTCATGCAGTCAGGGATTCCGGTGCTGTACAGCGGCGATGAGACAGCTCAGGTCAATGATTATACTTATAAAGAAGACCCTCTGAAAGCAGATGACTCCAGATATATCCACAGAGGTGCCATGAACTGGGAGCTGGCGGAAAACCGCTCTGATTCTGAGACAGTGGAAGGAAAGGTATTCCAGGCACTGGGACGTCTGGAGAATATCCGCAAAAGTGAGAAGGTGTTCATGGCAGATGCAGATACCTGGACTATTGAAACCTGGGATTCGGCGGTGCTGTGTATGGGACGGTATTATGAGGGAGAGAAAATCATCGGTTTGTTTAATTTCAGTGAGACGGACAGAATTGCCTGGATCAATGAGACAGACGGGGATTATGTGGACATGATTTCCGGGGAGGAGATGAAGCCCATAGGAGTTTCGGTGCCTGCTTATGGATTTTATTACTTAAAAAAGAAGGTATGATATAAAACCAGCCATGGGTAGGCGGTATGGAACAGCCCGCACCTGTATACTGTTCCATAACACATCCACCCTGGCCATCAGTTTGGATTCACGGTTTTTTGACAGTGGTATCAATGAACTGTCCATGGATAAACCGGTCCAGAGGAACCTTCTGGTCATAGGAAGAAATAATTTCTTTTAAAATAGGAAGATAGGGAGCAGAGTCATTCCCCTTGTGGTAAACCATGCGGAAATAGCGGTTCCACTGGGAATCCTGGCTGGAAAAGGCGATGAATTCTCCGCTCTTTAATTCCTGCTCCACAAGCCTTGCGGAAATCAGAGTCAGGCACTGGTTAATCCGCAGGGCGTTTTTAATGGAATCCGGCGTATGGGCCTCGAAAGCCACAGTGATATGGATGCCATGGGAGGCCAGAAAACGGTCCAGCAGTTCCCTGGTTCCGCTGCCCGGTTCCCGTATGACAAATTCCTGTTCCTGCAGGTCCTCTATGTACAGGGCATTTCGTCCGGCCAGGGGGTGGCTCTGGCTGCAGGCCAGCACCAGAGGGTCTTCCAGCAGGGGAATGGTAATCAGGTCTGTGCTTTTTACAAAACCCTCAATGATTCCCACGTCCAAGTCCATGTTCAGCAGCCGTTCCTCGATTTCCTGGGTATTTCCCACGAAAGCGTAGACATCCAGCTCCGGAAACTTCTGGCGGAAATGTTTTACAACCGGGGAGAGAATGCTTCCTCCCACAGAAATGGTGGCCCCAATGCGGTACTTTTCCCGGCGGTTCTTGGTGAGCATGGTCTCCTCCATCCGCGCAAATTGTGAGGCCAGCTGTTTCGCATAGGAGTACAGAAGTTTTCCGTCCTCAGTGATATAGAGCTTTTTGGCATAGCGCCGAAACAGCAGGGTCTGGTAATGAGCCTCCAGTTCATGGACTGCCTGGCTGACAGAGGGCTGGGCCATGTACAGATTCTTGGCTGCTGTGCTCATTTTTCCGGTTTCCACCACTTCGATAAAAATCTTCATATGTCGTAAGGTCATAGGATGTATATTTCCTTTCTGATAGGAAAAAACTATTAATTACATAATATTATAATATTTTACATATAGATAAACAAGTGTTATGATAAACAGAAGCAAAAACAGTTTGAGGAGGAAAAATATGGCAGCACTAACAGTCAGTAAAGAAGATGAAAAAAGAGTAAAAGGGCTGGGATTTCTCAGCAATAAGGGAACAGACAACTTTTCCGGCCGTGTGATTACGGTAAACGGCAAACTCACCGCTGATGAGCATATTGCAATCGGCGAGGCAGCCAGAAAGTTCGGAAACGGAAATGTGGTGTACACCACCCGTATGACAGTGGAAGTCCAGGGAATTCCCTATGAGAAAATAGACGAATTCCGGGCATTTATTGAGCAGGCAGGGATGAGCACCGGAGGAACCGGAGCGAAAGTGCGCCCTGTGGTCTCCTGTAAAGGAACTACCTGCCAGTATGGAAGGATTGACACCTTTGATTTATCCGAGAAAATCCACAAAGCATTTTACGAGGGATACCGCCAGGTGAAACTCCCCCACAAATTCAAAATTGCCGTGGGAGGCTGTCCCAATAACTGTGTAAAACCGGAACTGAACGACGTGGGTATTGTGGGCCAGCTGGTTCCCCATTATGACAAAGAAGGCTGTAAAGGGTGCAAAAAATGTGCCATTGAAAAAGTCTGTCCTATGGGAGCCGCTAAAATAAAGGACGGCGTTTTGGAAATCGACCAGGAAATATGCACCCACTGCGGGCGCTGTGTGGGAAACTGCCGCTTTGACGCCATCCCTGACGGTATGAATGGGTATAAAATGTATATCGGAGGAAGATGGGGAAAAAATATTTCCCACGGAAAACCCTTAGGCAAAATCTTTGAATCAGAAGAAGAAGTGATGAAGGCAGTGGAAAAATGTATTCTGCTGTTCCGTGAAAAAGGCCAGCCGGGAGAGCGCTTCGCCCAGACCATTGAAAGAATTGGCTTTGAACAGGCAGAGGCGGAGATTCTGTCAGATGATATTCTGGGAAGAAAGCAGGAGATTTTGGACAAAGAGTAAGGCAATTCATTCTCCTGCTAAAAGTACAATTTGTACAGGCAATATGCCGTAAGCAGGCGGGAGTCAGCTGCTCCCGCCTGCCGGGCTATCCAATGAGTACTGTTTTCCCCTCAAAGGCAAATCCATACTTTCTGATGCGCTCTGGTGGAATTCCTTTTGCTTCCAGGTCCGCGGCATAGTGCATCTGTTCAATCTGTTCCAAGGCTTCTCTTACCGTATCTTCCAATGTCTTCTTGTTCCTCGGGTCCGGATCGTGAACTTTAAATTCCAGAATAATCCCATCATCTTTCCTGCTTAAGGGTTCCAGAACCACATCATACCGCCCAAAGCCGCTTTCACGGTTGGAGGTGATTTTATACCTGACTGATGATCCCATCCTCCACCTGCCATGCCCCTGTCCAGATAAGGACGATGATGGCCCCGTTGATAATCACGTAGGTGACAGGATTCATGAGAGCGGATATTTTTCCTACAAACACCTGTAGACGGACTAACAGGGCATTCTCCTGATCAAAATTCTCTGCCTCGTCATCCTGTCGGTTGAACGCCCGCACTACCCTGGCTCCCAAAAGATTCTCCCTGGTGGTGAGAAGCACTTGGTCCAGCTGCTTCTGAACTTTCTTGTACAGCGGCATGCTGATGAGCATAACACCAAACACCACCACGGAAAGGAGAGGAATAGTCACTACAAAGATCATAGCGGCCTTGAAATTGATGGTAAAGGCCATGACCATGGCACCGAACACAATAAACGGGGAGCGGAGAAACAGCCGCAGCACCAGGTTGATTCCTGACTGAACCTGGTTGATATCGCTGGTCATCCTGGTGACCAGCGTGGAAGTCCCTATGGTATCGATCTCCTTGTAAGACAAGGTGTTGATGTGGCGGAACAGGTCATTTCTCAGCATGGTTCCAATGCCCACCGCCGCCTTGGCCGAGAAGTACTGGGCCGTCAAAGAGCAAGTCAGCCCCACGACCCCCAAGAGCACCAGCACGCCCCCCATACGAAAAATATATCCCATGTCGCGATTTTTGATTCCCACATCGATGATCTGAGCCATGACCAGAGGCACAAACAACTCAAAGCTGGCTTCCAACAGCTTGAACAGAGGCCCCAGTATACTTTCAAGTTTGTAGCCTTTAAAGTACTTTAAGAGCTTTCTCATATGGAATCCTCCCTATTTATATTTTTTCAAAATAATAGCTTGTGCCATTATAGCATTATGGTATAATATGCGCAAGAGATATTCTTCCAAAGATTGACAGATACAGAGAGGGTTTTTATGAATTCCAAACAATTACACTATTTTGCAGCCATTGTAGAGACAGGCAGTTTCACCGCGGCGGCTCAGGCCCTGGGACTGTCCCAGCCTCCTCTAAGCAAACAGATCATGGCCCTGGAGGAAGAGCTGGGAGTCTGCCTCCTCACCCGAACTTCCAGGAAGGCAGAACCTACGCCGGCGGGAGCGTTTCTCTATGAGAGGGCTAAAAGCATCCTGGCTGTCATGGAAACCACCGAAAAACAGCTTCATGGGTATAAAAACGGATCCTGCGGCATCTTGCGGCTGGGCACCATCTCATCCTCCGGGCACATGCTGACAGAAGAATTTCTGACAGACTTCTGCCGTGAACATCCCGCCGTCCGATTTGAACTGACAGAAGGGAACACCTATCAGCTTCTGGAGCACCTAAAAAACGGCCTTATCGAATGTGCCATTCTCCGCACTCCTTTCAATTGTGAAGGCTTCCGGTGCTGCTACGGGCCGTCGGAACCCCTTATGGCCGTAGGAATTCCCCGGTATTTCCATCAATGTGATGACGGCCAGTCCATCCGGCTGGCGGATCTGGCGGGGAAACCGCTCATCTACTACCGGCGCTTCGATTCCATAATATCGGCTGCTTTCCAAAATATCGGCTTGGAACCGGATATCTTCTGCCGTAATGACGACGCCAGAACCTGTCTTTTGTGGGCAGGAGCAGGGCTGGGAATAGCCCTGGTTCCGGAGACTATCTGCAACCTTTCTATAGGGGACAGTCTGACCAGGCATCCGATCCTCTCGGAGTCCACCTTCACCCGGATGGTAGCCGTGTACAAAAAAAACGGATATGTCTCCCCCATCGCCAGGGAATTTGTATCTTATTTCAAGGAGTATATGGGCTGGAAAGAGCAGCCGCCTTCCTGAAAAGGATAAATCCAACGGCAAAGAGCACTGCCAGCATTCCCACGCCTGCACCGGGATCTTGGGTCAGCTGTGTCATGGCGCCCACCAGGGCCGTTCCCATAAAGGACGCCCCTTTCCCGCAGATATCAAAGATACCGAAAAATTCTCCCGACTTCTCCGGCGGGATGATACTGGCAAAGTAAGACCGGGACAGGGCCTGTATCCCTCCCTGAAACATGCCGACGCAGACTGCCAGAAACCAGAATTCCCACTGCCTGTCAAGCTGTACAGCAAACAGGGCGATGAAAAAATAGCAAACGATGCAGACTTTAATCAGTGTGGTGTTTTTATATTTTTTCGCCAGCCTTCCGAACAGCAGAGCCCAGGGGAATGCCACCAGCTGAGTCACCAGAAGAGCCAGAAGAAGTCCCTGAGTATCCAGACCGATGGCGCTGCCGTAGGCCGTCGCCATCTCAATGATGGTGTACACTCCGTCGATGTAGAAAAAAAACGCCAGCAGAAACAAAAGAATCTTTCGATTCCCTCTTATATCTTTCAGTACCTTCGCCAGTCTGCCAAAACTGTCTCTGACCACGTGTGCCTGCTTTGGAACCCCGTGTCTCTGCCTGTAGTGTCTCCAGAGAGGGACCGTGGCTGCCAGCCACCACCCAGCGTTGAGAAAGAATGCCACGGCCATGGCCGTCTCCATAGTGATGCCCAGGCTTTTATAGCCCAATACAAACACCAGGCTCAGGATAAAAGGGACACAGCTTCCGATGTACCCCCACGCGTACCCCTGGGAGGATACCTGATCCATACGGGACGGCTCCGTCACGTCGGCCAGCATGGCGTCGTAGAAGATCAGGCTGGCGGAATATCCCACCTTGGCTATGACGAAGATCACAAGGAACAAAAGCCACGAGGCCGGCGCGGCCAGGGCGGCACAGCCTGCGGCGCCCGTGACCACACATATGGTAAAGACCGGTTTTTTGTAGCCTTCCGTGTCGGCTATGGTTCCCAGCACAGGCCCGATAAAAGCTACAAGAAGAGTTGATACGGACATGGCATACCCCCAGCAGGCCAGGGCGTCTACCTCCGATACCCCTCCCTGTTCTGCCAGATAGTTAAAATAAATGGGCAGAATCGTGGATACCAAAAGGACGAAAGCCGAATTGCCCACATCGTACAGTATCCAGTACTTCTCCAGTTTTGTCATCTTCTCTTCCATCTGTGC
>CANSYV010000057.1 GCA_947651335.1 uncultured Lachnospiraceae bacterium | reverse complement strand
CACGCCGTATGAATCCGATATAATTGGAGGCACGGCAGCCCCCTCCGGTCTGAGACATAATAATGGCTGTCTTGTTCAGGTCGTACCGGCCGGATAACAGCGCCTGCATAATCTGTCCCACCACCATCAGTGAGGGGTAGCAGGCATCGTTATTTACATATTTTAATCCCACGTCCACGGCTTCCTTATTGTCGTTTGGCAGCACCTCCAGGTGGTAGCCGCAGGCGTTGAACCCTGCCTGCAGAATGGAAAAATGTATGGGTGACATCTGGGGGCACAGGATGGTGTAATCCTTGCGCATCTCTTTTGTGAAAGACACCTTTTTTATAGCAGAGCTTCTGACCCGCCTTTTCTTTGTCTGCTGTTTTTTCACCCGGATGGCGGCGATTAAAGAGCGGACGCGGATGCGGGCGGCCCCTAAGTTGTTCACCTCGTCGATTTTCAGGCAGGTATAGATCTTTCCACTGTTTTCCAGAATCTCATGTACCTGGTCTGTGGTTACAGCGTCCAGGCCGCATCCGAATGAGTTCAGCTGAATCAGGTCCAGATTCTTTCTTGTTTTGACAAAATTGGCGGCCGCGTACAGCCGGGTATGGTACATCCACTGGTCATTGACACGCAGAGGACGCTCCAGGGGTCCTAAGTGGGAGACGGAATCTTCTGTGAGCACCGCCATTCCGTAGCTGTTGATTAACTCCGGAATGCCATGGTGGATTTCCGGGTCAATGTGATAAGGCCGTCCCGCCAGTACAATGCCGTGGCGTCCGGTTTCTTTCAGATAGCGCAGGGTTTCCTCCCCTTTTTTCATCATATCCCGGCGGGCGAATTCCAGCTCTTTCCATGCCGCCTGTGCCGCCTGTGCCACCTCTTTTTCCGGAATATCCGGGAATACGTCAATCAGTCCTTTTGTCAGCACATCCAGTCCGGCAAATGACAGGAAAGGATTCCGGAAATCTATGGAGGGGTCGTCCAGCTGTTCCACATTGTTTTTGATATTTTCCGGATAGGAGGTTACAATGGGACAGTTATAATGGTTTACCGAATCTTCGAATTCCTTTCTCTCATAAGGAATGCAGGGGTAGAAAATAAATTTCACACCTTTTTTCAGCAGCCAGGTCACATGCCCGTGAGCCAGTTTGGCAGGGTAACACTCTGACTCGCTGGGGATGGATTCAATGCCCAGCTCATAAATTTTCCGGGTGGAAGTGGGAGATAACACCACCCGGTACTTTAACAGAGTGAAAAAAGTGTGCCAGAATGGATAATTCTCAAACATATTCAGTACCCGGGGCAGTCCAACCTCTCCTCTCACGGCCAAATCCGGGGACAGGGGTTCGTAGCCGAAAATCCGTTTGTATTTATAGTCAAACAGATTGGGGATCTTTTCTTTATTTTTTTGTTTTCCGATGCCCTTTTCACAGCGGTTGCCGCTGATGAACTGGCGTCCTCCGCTGAACTTGTTTACAGTCAGGCGGCAGTGATTGGTGCAGCCTTTGCAGTTGGCCATGGAGGTGGAATACTTCAGGTTATGTATCTTTTCATAAGAAAGCATGGTGGTCTGGCGGGGCTCTCCCTCAGACACAAAGCGCTCTCTGGCAATGAGGGCTGCTCCGAAAGCGCCCATAATCCCGGCAATATCGGGACGGATGGCCTGGCAGTCCGCGATTTTCTCAAAGCTTCTTAAAACGGCGTCGTTGTAAAAAGTTCCCCCCTGGACCACAATGTGTGTTCCCAGCTCCGCGGCGTCGGACACTTTGATAACTTTGTACAGGGCGTTTTTGATGACTGAGTAGGCCAGCCCCGCCGAGATATCGGACACTTGGGCGCCTTCTTTCTGCGCCTGTTTTACTTTGGAATTCATGAAAACCGTACAGCGTGTCCCCAGGTCGATGGGATTTTCGGCAAACAGGGCGGCCTTTGCGAAATCTTCCACAGAATAATTCAGAGATTTTGCGAAAGTCTCGATGAAAGAACCGCAGCCAGAGGAGCAGGCTTCGTTCAGCTGGACACTGTCCACAGTCTGATTTTTAATTTTGATGCATTTCATATCCTGGCCGCCGATGTCTAAAATGCAGTCCACTTCAGGGTCAAAGAAGGCGGCGGCATAGTAATGGGAGACAGTCTCCACCTCGCCCTCGTCCAGCATCAGCGCTGACTGAATCAGTGCCTCCCCGTACCCCGTGGAGCAGGACCAGGCAATGCGGGCGCCTTCCGGCAGCTTGGCGTAGAGTTCTTCCATGGCCCGCAGGGTGGTGCCCAGGGGATTTCCATCGTTGCTGCTGTAAAAGGAGTACAGCAGTTCGCCTTCCTCAGATACCAGAGCTGCTTTTGTGGTAGTGGAGCCGGCATCAATGCCCAGGAAGCAGTTTCCCCGGTAATCTTTTAGTTCACGGGTTTTCACATGGTAATGGGATTGTCTTTCATGGAATGCCTGGTATTCTTCCTGAGAAGAAAACAGGGGTTCCATGCGGGCTACCTCAAAATCCATCTGAATGTTTCCTGCCAGCTGCTGTTCCATGGCTTCCAGGGTATTTAAGACAGACGTATCTGCATTTAAAGCGGAGCCTATGGCTGCAAACAGGTGGGAGTTATCCGGCACGATGGTGTGTTCGTCATCCAGCGAAAGGGTGCGGATGAAAGCATTTCTCAGTTCAGGCATAAAATGCAGGGGCCCCCCTAAGAAGGCCACATGTCCCCGGATGGGTTTGCCGCAGGCCAGGCCGCTGATGGTCTGGTTCACCACTGCCTGGAATATGGAGGCGGCCAGGTCTTGTCTGGTGGCGCCTTCGTTGATTAACGGCTGGATATCGGATTTAGCAAAGACACCGCACCGGGCGGCAATGGGGTACAGAGCTTTATAATCTGCCGCGTAATCATTCAGGCCGGAGGCGTCCGTCTGGAGCAGGGAAGCCATCTGATCAATGAAAGAGCCGGTTCCCCCTGCGCAGATACCGTTCATGCGCTGTTCGATGTTTCCGTCTTCGAAATAAATGATTTTCGCGTCTTCACCGCCCAGTTCGATGGCCACATCTGTCTGAGGGGCTGTCTCCTGCAGTGCCGAGGAGACGGCGATGACTTCCTGGACAAAAGGGACTTTCAGATGCTTGGCCAGTGTCAGTCCGCCGGAACCTGTAATCACAGGGCTGGCCGTCAGTTCCCCCAGCTGCCTGCGGGCTTTTCCCAGCAGACCGGAAAGGGCGTTCTGGATATCTGCGTAGTGGCGCTGGTAATCAGCAAATAAAAGCTGATGTGTTTCATCTAATATGGCTATTTTCACAGTAGTGGAACCAATGTCTATTCCGAGAGTGTATGTATGCATAAACAGTTGAGCTCCTTTCTGAATTCTTAAACATACTCTCAAATATTTCTTCATATACTTGTAACATTATACGACAGCAAAATCTAAAATACAACTCGAAAAAAATACAGATTCGTGCAGATAATGGTTCGGGTTCCATATAAAGTATACAAAAAAAGTATAGTATAGAACAGGAGCAGAGGGACAGACAGCGATTTTATGAATAATTTATGAGACGATATGTTTTGTATGTGGTATACTGGTAAGGAAATGACTATTCACACATGGAGGGGGGATATTATGCGGGAAAGTTTCATAAGTTCCGGCGAAGACGAGAGAATCGATAATTACGATGTGGTCTGTGATAACTGGAGAAAGCTCTATCAGGCCATGGATAAGGAAGAACTGAGAGAGCGGTTTCAGTTGGAAATGGATGAACAGGCCATGTACCTGACTTTTTATAATGAAAAGTACCGGCTGGACCACAAAAGCGGCATGCTCACTCTGCTTCACGACTCTGACAGGAAATTGTTGTTTTCCACAGTGATTTCTATTTATAATTTATTTCATTATTCCAAACCAGGGGCCAGGCTGGCCGGGGAATTCGTTCCTTTCCGCCAGGTGAAGCGGGCTGCGCCTTTCGCGCCGGCTTTTCAGAGGAAGACTGTGGATTTTCTTGCATCAGTATTTGACGGACATATGGAGGAACTGCGCCTGGCATGTGACAGGCTGGGCGGAACGCCCATGAAGCAGGGAGATGTGGGGTATCAGATTTTAGTTTTCGACTGCCTTCCCGTTCAGGTGTTTTTCTGGGACGGAGATGAGGAATTTCCTGCTCAGGCCAATATACTGTTTGACGCCAATATCACGGATTTTGTCCACGAGGAGACGGTAAGCTGTATCGGGACAAGCCTGGTACAGAGATTAATTGAGGAGTCAGGAATCGAGGGAAAAACATGCTGAGACTGGTGAATATTTTTGACACAGATATAGGAAAAACAGAAATAAAAAAACTGTACAGATATTCTTTTCCCCTGGGTGAGCGTGTTCCCTTCTTTCTATTGAAAGCAAAAGCGAGAAAGCAGCTGGCGGATTTTTATATTCTCTGTGACGATGATTTATTTGCTGGTATGCTCTATCAGGTTTATGACAGAGACATTGTCTATCTGTTCTACATAGCCATAGAGCCTTCTCTGCGGGGCAGAGGGTATGGAAGCGGACTGCTTCAGCTGGCGAAGGAGAAAAATGCGGGCAGGCGTATGATATTGAGCATTGAGGCTCTGGAGAAAGACAGCGGCAATTATGAGGAGAGGGTAAAGCGGAAACAGTTTTACCTGAAAAATGAATTCCAGGAGAATCATTTGATAACCAGAGAGGGAAATGTCACATATGAAATGCTCTGTTATGGCGGAAATGTCAGTTATGAGGAGTATGGGAAGCTTATTCAGGGTTTTCTCGGGAAATTTTTATATAGGAAGTTTTATAGAAAGATAAAAGGCGTATAAATAATTACTAAATTTCAGATGAAAATATTAGATATAATTGCAGGTTGACAAGAAACGAAAGAGCAATTATTATGTAATTATAATTTAATAAAGTCATTTTATAAAATAAATTTCATAAAAAGGAGAGTACCATGGGAATTATTGAGAAAATGAGACTGGACGGCAAAAAGGGATTTGTGACAGGAGCTGCAAGGGGAATCGGAAAATGTACAGCCACAGCATTCGCAGAAGCGGGAGCTGATGTGGCTATTGTGGATTTGGACTTTGATGAGGCCAAAAAAACAGCTGCTGAGCTGGCAGAAAAGACCGGGCGCAAAGTCATTGCCATCAAGACGGACTGTACAGACAAAGAGCAGGTGGATGCAATGGTTGACCAGGTGGTGAAAGAGCTGGGAGGACTTAATTTCTGCCATAACAATGCAGGTATCTGTATCAATGCGCCGGCCGAGGAGATGACATACGAGCAGTGGAAGAAAGTCATTGATATCAATCTGAACGGTGTGTTCCTGACAGATATCGCGGCTGGAAAATATATGCTGGCAAATGGCGGCGGCTCCATTATCAATACGGCTTCCATGTCAGCACATATTGTAAACGTGCCTCAGCCTCAGTGTGCATATAATGCTTCCAAAGCCGCAGTCATTCAGCTGACAAAATCACTGGCCATTGAGTGGGCGAAAAAAGGCGTGCGCGTAAACAGCATCAGCCCGGGATACATTGGAACAGAGCTGACCTTAAATGCACCGGCACTGGCACCCCTGATTGAGAAGTGGAATGCCATGGCACCCATGGGAAGAATGGGAACACCGGAGGAGCTGGAATCCATCTGTGTATATCTGGCCGGTGATACCAGCACATTTACTACAGGTTCTGATTTTATTATTGACGGCGCATTTACTTGTTTCTAAAAAAGACATTGATATAGTATCATCCAGTAGATAATTGGGCAGGTATATTCAGGAGCCGTGAGCTTAGGCAAGGGAAACAAAACTCTGGTTATGGAACGCCGGCCCGCAGTTATCTGGCTGTCATCCAGGAAAGGGAGGAAGATCATGGACGTAAAAAGTGTAATTGAAAATGGAAAAACCGCGCTGGGGATTGAACTGGGCTCCACCAGGATTAAAGGAGTGCTGGTTGATTTTCAGGGGAAGGTTCTGGCAGTAGGTATTCATGACTGGGAAAATTCCCTGGTTGATAATATCTGGACGTACAGCCTAGAGGAGATTCACGCGGGGGTGAGGAACTGTTATAGCTCTCTAAGGCAGACGGTTGAAAAAGAATACGGCGTTGTGCTGAAGAATATCGGTGCCATCGGAGTCAGTGCCATGATGCACGGGTATATGGCGCTGGATAAAGAGGGTAACCAGATTGCGCCGTTCCAGACATGGAGAAATACCAATACTCAGAAAGCTGCGGACGAGCTGACAGAATTATTTAATTTTAATATTCCCCTGCGCTGGTCCGTTGCCCATTTATACCAGCGGATACTGGACGGGGAAGAACATGTGAAGCGGCTGGACTATGTGGCCACGTTAAGTGCCTATATCCATTGGAAGCTCACGGGAGAACGCATCATCGGCATAGGTGACGCGGCAGGGATGTTCCCCATTGATTCCGACGCCCATGATTACCACGCTGGTATGGTGGATCAGTTCAATAAACTGGTGGAGCCGTACGGCTATTCCTGGAAGCTGGAAGACATTTTCCCCAAAGTGCTCTCAGCGGGAGAACAGGCAGGAGTTTTGACAGAAGAAGGGGCCGCGTTTCTGGATGAGACAGGCAGTCTCCAGGCGGGAATTCCCATGTGTCCGTCGGAAGGCGACGCAGGTACCGGCATGACGGCCACCAATTCCGTGGCGCCCAGGACCGGAAATGTATCTGCGGGCACCAGCACTTTTGCCATGATTGTGCTGGAAAAGCAGCTGAGCAAAGTATACCGTGAGATTGATATGGTCACCACTCCCACCGGTTTTCCATGTGCCATGTCCCATGCAAACAACGGAACTTCAGATCTGAATGCATGGGTGGGACTGTTCGGAGAATTTGCTGAGATGATGGGATTGAAGACAGACACAGGGGAACTGTTCCAGAAACTGTACACCCGGTCCTTAGAAGGAGACCCGGACTGCGGCGGACTTCTGGCATACGGCTACTATTCCGGCGAAAATATCACCATGATCAACGAAGGCCGTCTGGCATTGCTGCGCACAGCAGACAGTAAGTTCAGCCTGGCCAACCTAATGAGGGTACATCTCTATACGTCCCTGGGGGCTGTGAAGATGGGACTGGATATTCTGATGGAAGATGAAAAGGTAAAAGTAGAGCGCATCATGGGCCACGGCGGATTCTTTAAAACAAAAGGAGTGGGACAGAGATATCTGGCGGCTGCGGTGAACGCCCCTGTCACCGTCATGGACACTGCAAGCGAAGGCGGCGCATGGGGAATCGCTCTGCTGGCCGCGTATCTGGTGGACAAAAAGCCGGATGAAAAACTGGAAGACTATCTGGAAAACAGAATATTCAAGGAACTGTCCGGAGAGACCATTCATCCCTATGAGGAAGATGTAAAAGGATTCCATACATTCATGGACCGCTACAAAGCAGGACTTGTCATCGAAAAAGCGGCGATAGAAGCTATGGACTGGTAGAAAGAAAAGCAGCAGAAGTGTAGAATTCTGCTGCTTTTTCGCTTCTCCTGCGCTTTTGACGGGCGGACTTTTTTGTGTTATACTCAGAGCATATTACATTGCCTTTCTTTTGAACAGGTAAGTGATGAAATCGTATCAAAATCCCCTTCCGGTATCTGGTATTGCTCTATGATTTCATCACTTACCT
>CANSYV010000056.1 GCA_947651335.1 uncultured Lachnospiraceae bacterium | reverse complement strand
CAAGCTCAACCAGATGCCCGATGCACCAGGAAACAAGGAAACCGTTCCCCTCCAGGTATAAACTTTCCATGGGATAGTGAATGGCTATGTATCCCTTAATGGTCATATTCGAGGTGATGGGGGCAATGACACTGAGCATGGAACCGGGAAAATAACCGAAAAAATTTCCTGTTCTGTAATAGCTGGAGCCCCAGGTAAGCGGGTCAAAACTGTCCAGAGCCAGAGGGGTGTCATAGGGCTGGGGCTGGCTGGTATCGATTAGAATTTCCCCCCGCTGGTTCATCATCCAGATTTGCGCGTCCTGGTAGACAGCAAGGGAGGAGAGATTGTCATAAATGTTGATCAGATTATAGGAGGCAGCCTGGTAACGCACCATGCTGTCAGAGGCGATGATATTGGCTTCTTTGTAAATCTGCTCGCTGATGCTTTTTACCAGATGGCGCTGTACCAGCTGGGAGCCCAGAGTGGATATGAGGATAAAACCAGCCAGGGCAAATGCCACATATGCTACAATAAATTTCAGATAAAGAGTTTTCTTCATTGTCATTTGACCTCGAATTTATAGCCGATTCCCCATACAGTGCTGATGGACCAGGATGCATGGTCCTTAATTTTCGCCCGGATGCGTTTGATATGCACATCTACGGTGCGCGTATCCCCGATGTATTCATACCCCCATATATGGTCAAGAAGCTGTTCTCTGGTGAACACCTGATTGGGGGAAGAAGCGAGAAAATACAGAAGCTCCAGTTCTTTCGGGGGCATGTCTACATGTGCGCCCCGGTAGAGAACCGAATAATTGGTCAGGTTTACACACAGGTCCGGGTAATTCACACATTTTTCATTGGAGGGCGCAGGGGCAGGCTCTTTCACCTGGAAACGGCGCAGAACCGCCCGCACTCTGGCCACCAGCTCTTTGGAGTCAAAGGGCTTGATGATATAATCATCTGCCCCCAGTTCCAGGCCCAGCACTTTATCAAAGGTTTCCCCTTTGGCGGAAAGCATAATAATGGGCACATCGGACTTCTGGCGGATTTCCCGGCAGACCTGGTAGCCGTCAATACCGGGAAGCATCAGGTCCAGCAGAATTAAGTTGGGCTGGAATGTCTGGAATTCTTTCAGGGCTTCTTCCCCGTCGTTGACGATGGAGGTTTCAAAACATTCCTTTGTAAGGTACAGGGCAATCAGTTCCGCGATGTTATTGTCGTCATCTACAATCAGGATTTTTTGTTTGTTTACCATGGTATTGGCTCCTTATTTGAATTCTACAATAGTTACTCCGGAGTCGCCCTCACCCATGCCGCCCAGACGATAGGATTTTACATGTTTCTGGCGTTTCAGGTAATTGTGCACAGCTTTTCGCAGAGCTCCTGTACCCTTTCCATGGACAATGCGCACCTGGCTTAAATGGGCAAGACAGGCATCATCCAGATATTTATCCAGTTCGGAAAGGGCTTCGTCCACGGTTTTCCCCAGCAGATGGATTTCTGTGGAGATCGAAGAAGATTTTGACACCTTGATCTTCCCGGAGCCTGTGCGGTTCAGGGAAGGAGTGATGATTTCCGGTTCGTCCAGAAGCTCCAGGTCTGAGATATTCACCTGAGAGCGTAAGATGCCCATCTGTACGAACAGATTGCCTTTTCCGTCGGGAAGACTGCTGACTGTACCCTTCAGGCCCATGGACAAAACCCGCACTGCGTCGCCCAGCCGTAACTGAGAAGGTTTCAGCTCCTTCTTCGGTTTGGCGGCAGGCTTGGGGCCTAAGCGGTTTTCCACCTGGTTCATTTTTTGGCGGAGATTCTGCCGCTCTTTTTCCACAGCCGCCATGTCCACATGATGTTTCTGGAATTTGTTGTACATTTTTATGGACTGGTCAGCGTAATCTTTGGCTTCCTGGAGGATTTTGTGTGCTTCTTCATTGGCCTCCTGGAGAATCTTTTCCCGGCGTTTGTCCAGTTTGTTCTGCTTTTCCTCCAGACGTTCCTTCATCTGGCTGATCTCCTGCTTGTACCGTTTTATCTCATCCCGCTCTTTTTCTATGGTAATGCGGTTTGCCTCCAGGCTGGAGATCACGTCTTCTAAGGATTCATCCTTTTGGTTGATCTGCTGTCTGGCCTTGTCAATGAGAAAATCCGGCAGTCCCAGTTTGGAGGAGATGGCAAAGGCATTGCTCTTTCCGGGAACGCCGATGAGAAGCCGGTAAGTGGGCCGCAGGGTCTCCACATCGAACTCGCAGGAAGCGTTTTCCACGCCGGGAGTGGCCAGGGCGTAAATCTTTAATTCGCTGTAGTGTGTGGTGGCCATAGTGCGGATGCCCTGCTGGTGCAGGTGGGACAAAATGGCGATGGCCAGTGCCGCGCCCTCTGTGGGGTCAGTGCCTGCCCCCAGTTCATCGAACAGTACCAGGGAATGGATATCGGCTTTTTCGATAAACGAAACCACATTGGTCATATGAGAAGAAAAGGTGCTCAGACTCTGCTCAATGCTCTGCTCATCCCCAATGTCGGCATAGACTTCCTGGAATACAGACAGTTCGCTGCGGTCAGCGGCGGGAATGTGAAGACCGGACTGGCCCATTAAAACCAGCAGGCCCACAGTCTTCATGGAGACGGTCTTTCCCCCTGTGTTGGGGCCTGTGACCACCAGCAGGTCGAATTCGTCCCCCAGGCGGACGTCAATGGGCACCGCCTGCTTTTTGGGAATCAGCGGGTGGCGGGCTTTGCGCAGATGAATCCGCCCTTCCCGGTTGAAAACAGGCGCTGTGGCATTGTGGTCCATGGCCAGGGAAGCCCGTGCGAAGATAAAATCCAGGTCAGCCATAAACCGCACATCATTTTCGATGGCTTCCCGGTGGCCCGCCGCCAGTTCGCTTAATGTGGCCAGCACAGCCTCGATTTCACGCTGTTCCCTGATTTCCAGTTCCCGTATATCATTGTTGAGTTTTACAATGGCCATGGGCTCAATGAACAAAGTGGCGCCTGTGGAGGACTGGTCATGAATCATGCCGGATACCTGATTCCGGTACTCAGCTTTCACAGGCAGACAGTAGCGTCCATTGCGCATGGTGACCACACTGTCCTGGAGATACGTGCGGGCACTGCCGTTTACGATGGAATGCAGCTGGCTGTGTACCCGGTCGTTGGTGTTTTTCAGCTCCCTTCGCACCTGGCGCAGTCCCGGGCTGGCATCGTCGCTGACCTCATCGGGGGAGGGAAGACAGCGGCGGATCTCTGTGGCCAGCGGGGTCAGCGGTTCCAGAGCGTCGAATAGGGCTTTCAGGCAGTCAGGCTGGGTGTCGTCCCGGTCAGGGCGCCCGTATGCCTTCACACGCCCGGTATTTTCCAAAAGTGCGCAGATATCCAGTAACTCACTGGCAGACAGGGCACTGCCCACATCCAGGCGCTTCAGAGAACTGCGGATATCTTTTACATTTCCAAAGGAGACACTGCCCTTTTGAAAAAGCCTGCTCAGAGCGTGGGAGGTCTGCAGCTGCATGGTTTCAATCTGTGAAAGGTCAGTCAGCGGTTCCAGACGGCGGCAGGCGTCTTTCCCCATAGGCGATGTGGCCTTGTCCACCAGCTGGCTGATAATTTTCGTATATTCTAATGCGGAAATTGCTTTGCTGTTCATAAATAACCTCTGTTTTTCTGTAATCTTTTTTGGTATAAGGCTATTTTACTCTATTTAAAAGGGAATGAAAAGACTAAAAGATGAAATTTGATCGATACCAGTGTACTACTTGGAAAGGAAGGCCGGCGCGCTTTCACACGCCGGCATATGAAAAAGAATTTGTTTGAAAAGGGTTTATCCTTAACACTTTCCGAGTATACAGAACAAATGTGTAGGAAATGTGATTGCCCAGTGAAAGGAATGTGAAAAATCTGTGAAATCAGGAGGTGGCATTGTAATTGGGTAATTGGTCAAAAAATAATGCGGGGTCAGGGGTTTTTCTGGTATATGGCAGAGAAAAATCCCTGCTATTCATAAAATGTTCATAACTATTTGCTAAAATAATTAAGAATAGGAGCATATTTGTGTGAACGGAGAATTGTTATGGGTGGCCAGAAAAAATACTCAAGTTCATTGGATACGCCTTCTGATCCGAATGAAGAAGAATATAATTTTATAAAAGAGACGATTAAGCACAGACCTTTTAATAAAAGAAAGTTTATTAGCTGGGCAGTGTCTGTTGCTGTGGGGGCTGTGGCGTTTGGGATATTAGCGGGATTTGTCTTTCGTCTGACTGTTCCTGTGGTTGAGAAATACCAGGAGAAAGACAGCGGGCAGGAGCAGAAAGTGAAGATTCCAAAGGATGAGCCGGAGGAGACCAGAACGCCAAAGCAGGAGAGCACCCCCACTCCCAAGATCGTGGAAGTGCCCCGGAATATCACATTGGCTGACTATGAAAAGATTTACAACGAGATTCTCAGTGTTGCGGAGGAACCGCGAAGAGCGCTGGTTCACGTATCGGGTGTCCGTGATGAACAGGATCTGCTGGATAACAGCAGGATTTCCGCTGGTGAGGCAGAAGGGATTATCATCGAAAATAATGGGAGCGGGCTGTATATTCTGACCGAGATGCTGGCGATCACAGACGCGGAAAAGATCAGAGTCAGTTTTGCGGACGGTTCAGCCGCCAGGGCGGTTCTGGTAAAAGGCGACGCGGCCACAGGGCTGGCGGTGATCCAGGTGCCTGTGGAGTCTGTGAAAAAGACAACCCTTGCGAATATTACGGCAGCCCAGCTGGGAAATTCCTACAGTCTGGTTCAGGGAAAGGCGGTAATAGCCATAGGAAGCCCCACCGGATATGCGGATTCGGTGGTTTACGGAAACATCACTTCTGTTTCCAATAAGGTTTCCGTGACAGATATGGAATATAATCTTCTGACCACAGATATTCTGGGAAGCGGTGAGGGAAGCGGAGTGCTTCTGGACACTTCGGGAAGTATTATCGGACTTATCGCCATGGACTACGGGCCGGAGGACACACAGACTATGGTGAAGGCGCTGTCCGTATCCCAGCTGAAACCTTTGATTGAAAATCTATCCAATGGGAAAAATATTATCTATATGGGAATCCGGGGACAGGAAGTTTCCCAGGATACGGCAGAGAGTACGAAGATTCCCCGGGGGATTTATGTGGACCAGGTGGAGGGGGATTCCCCGGCCATGGAAGCAGGCATTCAGACAGGCGATGTGATTACCGCCTTCAACAAGGAAGATGTGCGCACCATGCAGCGTTTTTACACAGAACTGCAGAAATGCCATAAGGAACAGAAAGTGAAGATAACCATTATGCGCAGAGGAACAGATGGTTACGGGGAGACACAGGTAACAGTAACGCTGGATGTCAGGTAGAGAGGATGGAGAGATGAAATTTATTAACGAGTTGAGGGAAGGTGAGCGGGTCGGGGAGATTTATCTGTGCAAACAGAAGCAGTCGGCTGTGACAAAGAATGGGAAACCCTATGAGAATCTGATCCTTCAGGATAAGACAGGCACCATTGACGCCAAGATCTGGGACCCTAATTCCCAGGGAATCAATGAGTTTGAAGTGCTGGATTATATTGATGTTGTGGGAGACGTGACCAGCTTTGCAGGGTCTCTGCAGATCAGCGTGAAACGGGTGCGCAGGGCGAAAGAAGGAGAATACCAGGCCGCGGACTATCTTCCGGTGAGTGGAAACAGTGTGGACGAAATGATTCAGAAGCTGCAGGAATACGTGTATTCGGTGAAAAACCCTTATCTGTCCCAGCTTTTGAAACGGCTGTTTATTGATGATAAAGAATTTATGGAAGTATTTCAGAAGCATTCGGCGGCGAAGACTGTTCATCACGGATTCATCGGCGGACTGCTGGAGCACACGCTGGGTGTGGCCAGGCTGTGTGACTTTTACGCGGGGGCTTATCCCATCCTGAACCGGGATCTGCTGATTACGGCGGCCCTGTGCCATGATATCGGAAAAACCAGGGAACTGTCCTCTTTTCCACTGAATGATTACACAGACGACGGACAGCTGCTGGGGCATATTGTCATTGGTACGGAGATGGTCTATGATATTATCCGGGAGATACAGGACTTTCCGGAAATCCTCAGCAGTGAATTGAAGCACTGCATCTTATCCCATCACGGGGAAATGGAATACGGTTCACCGAAAAAACCGGCTCTGGCAGAGGCTGTAGCGCTGAATCTGGCGGATAACACAGACGCCCGCATGGAGACATTGAAAGAAATCTTCGGGTCAGCAGGGGCGAAAAAAGAGTGGCTGGGATATAATCGGTTCTTTGAGTCTAATTTGAGACGGACGGGGGATGTCTGAAGGCGGAGTACTTTGGTGTACACCGCCTTTTATAAACAGTTTATCTATTTATCCTTTTTTGCCTTAATATGTTCATCACTCTCTGAAGGATTCTTTCCATTCATATCATCCAGAATTTTTTCCAGGATCATTTTCTTCACATACACATCAAAGCTGAGCAGACACAGGAAAGAAAAAAGCTGCAGATGTTCCTGGTCTTTTTTGGGAGCCTGCTGGAAAGTCTCTCCAGCGGTTTTATAATTTTTAATCAGATCCTTTTTCAGATGTTCGATCTGTCCTTTTTCCATGCTGAATACTTCTGTATAGATATCAGTGAGATTCCAGCCATCCTTACTTTGAAAATATTTTTCCGTGAGAGGATTTAACAGGGACTGGATATCATTGATGGTCAGGATATTTTTAAAATAGTAGATAAAAATCAGCAGCAACAGATGCTCTTTGCTGTATTTTTTCTTATCAGGCGGCGGCAGCAGATGATTTTTCGCATAATTGTTAATCATAGTCTTGGTCAGAACTTTGTCATCAGGGTAACGTTTGCTGGATTCCATCTGCTCGTCCATAAAAGTGGTCACCTGGTCCATGTAAAGCTGGATATTGGGCAGATCCTCCGGTTTGATATAGTCAATCTTGGATACGCTTTTTAAAATACTGTTTATCATATCTTTGCTGTCTATCTTCATTTGAATCACCTTATTTCTGTATGTGAGTGTTTATATTCTATAACTAATTGCCGCTATAAAGCATATTATAAGTTTTTTAAAACTGTATGGCAAGTTTTTTTGAAAAAAAGGAAAAATTGCCGCCCGAACTATCCCCTTGCTATAGACAGCGTAAAATGATATACTAACTACAAATACAGGGTGCCCGCTTTCCGAAGCGGGTGCTTTTATTGTAGAGCGTGTCACTCTAGAGCGTGATAAAAGACAGGAGAAGATTATGGATTTCAGTAGTGGTTTAAATGAGAAGCAGATGGAGGCCGTTCTGCAGACAGAAGGCCCTGTTTTGATTCTGGCGGGGGCGGGGTCAGGGAAAACCCGTGTGCTGACCCACAGGATTTCTTATCTGATAAAAGAGATGCAGGTGAATCCCTGGAATATTCTGGCAATAACATTTACCAATAAGGCGGCTGGGGAAATGCGGGAGCGGGTGGACCAGATTGTAGGGTTCGGCGCGGACAGTGTATGGGTAAGCACCTTTCACTCCACCTGCGTGAGAATTCTGCGCCGTTATATTGACCGTCTGGGATATGGGAATAGTTTTACCATTTACGATGCAGACGACCAGAAGTCTCTGATGAAAGATATCTGCAAAAGGCTGAACATAGATACGAAGATTTACAAGGAGAGGGC
>CANSYV010000055.1 GCA_947651335.1 uncultured Lachnospiraceae bacterium | reverse complement strand
AGAATGCGGCCACCGACTTTGCTCTGAAGGGCAATGAAAACAGTTGACAATCTCCCAAAACAAGTATATACTGTGAAACCGTAAATAAATTCCCTGCAGGGATTTCAGGCAGACAAAGGAGTCTACAGATTCTTTGTCTGCCTTTTTGCTGTATAAAAATCCTACTAAATAACCAACAAGGAGGCGCAGAACATGCGGATCAATCCAAAAGAACAGGAAAAGCTCATGCTTCACATGGCCGGAAACCTGGCAAAAGAGCGGAAAGGGCGGGGCCTGAAGCTGAATTATACAGAAGCCCTTGCCTACATCAGTTCAGAGCTGCTGGAACTGGCCAGGGACGGGAAAACCGTCGTGGAACTGATGCAGCTGGGAACGAAAATCCTCACCTGCGAAGATGTGATGGACGGCGTGGGGGACATGATTGAGGAAGTACAGGTGGAGGCAACCTTCCCTGACGGAACCAAGCTGGTGACTGTACATAATCCCATTCAATAAAAGCATCTGTAAACGAGGAGGAATTCATATGAAAATCGGCGAAATCATCCCTGCGGACCGGGACATTGTTCTGAACGAGGGCAGAGAAACCATAACGCTTCTGGTGGCAAATAAAGGGGACCGCCCTGTCCAGGTGGGCTCCCACTACCATTTTTTCGAGACAAACAAATGCCTGTCTTTTGACAGGGAGCAGTCCTACGGTTACCGGCTGGACATCCCCTCCGGAACCTCTATCCGCTTCGAACCCGGTGAGGAAAAGGAAATCCAGCTCACCCAAATGGGCGGCAGAAAACGGGTATTCGGCCTCAATGACCTGACCTGCGCCGCCGTGTCTGATGATACCCGGGCGGCAGCTGTTAAGCGGGCTGAATTAAAGGGGTTTCTGAAATTTACAAATACGCTTTTTTAAGAGGAGAAAAATTATGAGCATCAAAATATCTGGAAGTAAATACGCAGCCATGTACGGCCCCACAGTGGGAGATAAAGTACGCCTGGCAGACACCAGCCTTGTGATCCAAGTGGAGAAAGACTACACCCATTACGGGGATGAGGCAAAGTTCGGCGGCGGGAAAACCCTACGGGACGGCATGGGCCAGTCTGTGAAAACCTGCAGCAAAGACGGTGACCTGGATCTGGTGATCACCAATGCGCTGATTGTAGACTACACCGGAATCATCAAGGCAGATATCGGAATCAAGGACGGAAAGATTCAGGGCATTGGAAAGGCGGGAAACCCGGACATTATGGACGGGGTGACCCCAGGCATGACCGTGGGCGCCTCCACAGAGGCCCTGGCAGGTGAGGGCATGATTGTCACCGCCGGAGGGGTGGACACCCACATCCATTTCATCAGTCCCCAGCAGATCGACTGCGCCCTGTACAGCGGCGTGACCACCATGATCGGAGGGGGCACCGGCCCTGCAGACGGAACCAACGCCACCACCTGCACCCCTGGTCCGTGGAATCTGAAGATGATGCTGAAGGCCGCGGAAGAATACCCTATGAATCTGGGATTTCTGGGAAAGGGCAACTGTTCCGCCGAGGAACCTTTAGAGGAACAGATTCGGGCAGGGGCCATGGGTCTGAAAATCCATGAAGACTGGGGTGCTGCCCCGGCGGTGATCAACCACTGCCTGAACGCGGCTGATGCTTACGATGTACAGGTGGCCATACATACCGACACCCTGAATGAGGGCGGCTGTGTGGAAGATACCCTGGCTGCCATCGGCGGCAGAACCATCCACACCTACCACACAGAAGGCGCAGGCGGCGGACATGCCCCGGACATTATCAAAGCGGCGGCAGCCCCCAACGTTCTCCCCTCATCCACCAACCCCACCATGCCTTACACGGTAAACACCCTGGATGAGCACCTGGACATGCTGATGGTGTGCCACCACCTGGACAAGAGAATCCCGGAAGACGTGGCATTTGCCGATTCCCGTATCCGCCCGGAGACCATCGCCGCCGAGGACGTTCTCCACGACATGGGCATTTTCAGTATGATGAGCTCTGACTCCCAGGCCATGGGCCGGGTAGGGGAAGTGATCACAAGGACATGGCAGACTGCCAGCAAAATGAAGGACGAGCGGGGCGCCCTCCCGGAAGACGAGGGACACGGAAACGATAACTACCGGGTAAAACGCTACATTTCCAAATACACCATCAACCCGGCTGCCACTCACGGAATTTCCCAGTATGTGGGCTCTGTGGAAACCGGAAAATTCGCGGACCTGGTGCTCTGGAATCCCGCCTTCTTCGGCGTTAAGCCGGACATGATTATCAAAGGCGGCATGATCATGGCCTCCAAGATGGGGGATGCCAACGCATCCATCCCCACCACACAGCCCGTTTTCTATCAGCCCATGTTCGCGGCCCACGGAAAGGCCAGATATGAAGCCTGCCTCACCTTTGTATCCAAAGCCGCCATGGAAGCTGATGTGAAAAAAGCCTATGGACTGGAAAAAACCGTGGTGCCCGTGTCAGGATGCCGCAATATCAGCAAAAAGGACATGGTGTACAACAACAGCACACCGGCCATCACGGTAGACCCGGAGACTTATGAAGTCACTGTAGACGGAACCCCTGTCACTTCAAAGCCCGCCGAAAAACTGCCGCTGACACAGCTGTACAGCCTGTTTTAGTCAGAGTAATCACGAGGAGATGAAAAAATGTTAGGAGTATGTCTGTTATTTGTGGGCATTGTGCTGATCAACAACGGAATGTGCACCCTGTACCATGTAGACGGGAAATCCGCTGCCGTGATGAATATTCTCACAGGGGGCCTGTCCCTTTTTATCAATTTTGTCAATCTGGTGCAGGGAAATTATTACGCCGCGGGAACCGGACTTTTGTTCTGCTTCACTTACCTGTTCGTGGCTTTCAGCAAAATATTGAACCTGAGCCCCATTCCCTTTGCCTGGTTTTCCACATTCGTGGCTGTCAATGCCGTCCTGTGCGGCACCATAGAGGGAATCACCGGAAGCACTGCCCTGAACATCCTGCCGGATATCCGGTGGGCGGCCATCTGGTATCTGTGGGCCATCCTGTGGGGAACCGCTTTCGTGGAAGACATTATGGGGAAAAAGCTGGGCAGGTTTGTCCCCGTATTACAGGTATTCGAGGGCATTGTAACCGCCTGGATTCCAGGTATGATGATGCTGCTTCAGATTTGGTAGGAGGCCCGCGGACATGATATGTGAAAAAATTCTGGGAAAGCTGAGCCAGATAGACTGTTCCGGGAAAGCAGTGGAATATGTGGATATCGAATGGCACGAGGCCTTCAGCAGAATCCACCGGAAAACCACCGACTGCCAGACAGAAGTGGGCATCCGCCTGGACGACACGGTTCTGACCCGGGGGCTTGTGCAGGATGATGTGATCTATCAGGATGAGACACGAATCATCGCCGTGCGCACACCCCCATGCGAAATCATCCAGATTACCTTTGAAAAGGGCTGGGAACATATGGCGCCCAAAGTCTGCTATGAAATCGGCAACCGCCATGCTCCCCTGTTCTGGGGCCCGGACCACTCTTTCGTAACTATTTACAACGAACCCATGTATCAGATGCTGGATCACATTCATGGGGCTATCCCCCGGCGGACCATGGGACAGCTGGATTTTGACAGGCGGATTTCCGCCTCTGTCCATAATCACCACCATTGAGGCCGAAAACATGTCAGACAAACTTTTTTACCTTTTACAGATTAACGACGCCCTGTTTCCCATTGGCGGGTACTCTCACTCCCAGGGACTGGAGACTTACATACAAAAGGGAATCGTCCACGACCAGGCCAGCGCAGCCCAGTACCTCAGGCAAAAACTCCGCTGGAGCACTGCTCCCGCAGAACTGCTGGCTGTGCGTCTGGTCCATGAATATGCCGGCGCCGCAGACCTTAGTGGAATCCTCAGAATAGAAACCATCCTGGACGCCTCCCGTATCCCTGGGGAACAACGGGATGCCTCCCGGAAAATGGGGGCGCGCTTTGCCAAAACCATGGGAAAGTTAGAACTTCCCATCCCCCCAGAAAGCATTTTCCACCAGTACCTCCGGGCGAGAGAGGGAACATCCATGAATCACTGCTGCATCTACGGCGTATTCTGCGCAGCCCTGGAAATGGAGCTGGAGGAAACCCTGACCCATTATCTCTATGCACAGACCTCCGCTATGGCCACTAACTGCGTCAAGACAGTTCCCTTAAGCCAGAGCGCAGGCCAGCAGCTGTTAAGCGGCTGTTATCCATGTATGCGGGAGCTCATCCAGCAGGTAAAAGGACAGACAGAGGACGATCTCTGCCTGTCCGCCCCCGGCTTCGATATCCGGGGAATCCAGCATGAACGGCTGTATTCACGAATTTATATGTCATAAGGAGGCAAGCACCCATGACCTGTGTAAAAGTAGGCGTAGCCGGACCTGTAGGCTCCGGAAAGACGGCACTCATCGCAGCACTGTGCCGGAAACTGTCACCCCATTACAGCATTGGGGTAATCACCAACGATATTTATACGAAAGAGGACGCCGAATTCCTGGCGAAAAACAGCGTCCTTCCCACTGAACGCATTATCGGCGTGGAGACTGGCGGATGTCCCCACACAGCCATCCGGGAGGATGCTTCCATGAATCTGGAAGCCGCAGACGAGATGATGGAGCGCTTTCCTGACCTGGAGCTTCTGTTCATCGAAAGCGGCGGGGACAACCTGTCCGCCACTTTCAGCCCGGAGCTGGTGGACGCGTCCATCTTCGTCATCGACGTGGCAGAAGGGGATAAAATTCCCAGAAAAGGCGGCCCGGGCATCACCCGCTCCGACCTGCTGGTGATCAACAAAATCGACCTGGCCCCTTACGTAGGCGCCAGCCTGGAAGTCATGGACCGGGATTCCAGGAAAATGCGGGGCAGCCGC
The DNA here is from genome assembly GCA_947651335.1 of uncultured Lachnospiraceae bacterium. GTDB lineage: Bacteria > Bacillota > Clostridia > Lachnospirales > Lachnospiraceae > MGBC164599. Next base: position 3,053 of record CANSYV010000055.1, on the reverse strand, counting down.
CCCTATCTCTTTACCAACATCCGGGGAGACGTTAACGTAGACGAGGCAGCCAGCTGGATTCAGAAAAATGTGCTCCTGGAGGACTTATAGCATGATGGAAAATTCATTTGGAAAAACATCCCGCCTGTCCCTGAAAGCCGGCGAAAAAAAAGGCCGCACCATCTTAAAAGACGCGGCCTTCACAGCTCCTTACAAAATCATGACCCCCTTCTCAAAACCGGATGGAGGCCTTCAGGTGATGCCCCTGTGCGCCTCCGCCGGAATCATGCTGGGAGACTGCCAGGAATTCTCCTTTGAAGTGGAGGAAGGGGCCAGCCTGGAAGTTCTCTCCCAGTCCTTTGACAAAATCCACAAAATGAACGGCGGCCGCGCAACGAGAACCATCACCTGCCAGGTGGGAAAAAACGCGTCCTTCTGCTATTTCCCCCAGCCGGTGATTCCCTTCGCCGGTTCGGCCTTTGACAGCCGCCTGGAAATCCACCTGGCAGATGACACCTCCCGGCTGTTCCTGCTGGAAATCATCTCCAGCGGACGAAGCGCCCATGATGAATGCTTCGCGTACCGAAGATTTTCCTCCCTGGTAACCATCTGCCGGGCGGGTTCCCTGATTTACCGGGACAACACCCTGTACGAGCCCTCCCGGATGGACCTGTCCGCCATGGGATTTTACGAAGGGTACACCCACGGGGCCAATCTGTTCCTGTCAGGCACAGACCCTGACACCGACGCCAGGCGCATAGAAACCATCTGGCAGATACTGGAATCCCAACCAGAATGCGAAGGAGGTGTGACCCGGCTGTGCCATGGGGACCTGGCCGTGAGAATCCTGGGAACGCGGGCTCAGAAGCTGCAGGAATTGGCGGAGAAAATCAAAGCCGTCTGGAGCGTGCCAGTTACTTTCCCTGCGCATCCATGCCGCACTCCCGTAGAAACAGCTGATGAATCCTCAAATCCTCATCCAGCTCCGGATGAAAAGACATTCCATACTGCCTGCCGTATCTCACAGCCGTAATCTTTCCCTCCGTCTGAGCCAGGATTTCCACGCCTTCTCCGGCGTCCTCAATATAAGGGGCCCGGATGAAGGTCATGGGAACCTGCCCCACGCCTTTCAGTTCACCCACAATGTGAAAGCTTCCCAGCTGCCGGCCATAAGCATTTCTTCTCACTGTCACCGGCAGCGTTCCAAAATAGACGCTGCCGTCATTTGACAGCTTCCCGGCCAGCAGAATCAGTCCGGCACAGGTGGCCAGGACAGGCATTCCCTGCAAGATCCTGTCCTTCAGCGCCTCAAACATACCCAGCTCTCTGAGAAGCTTTCCCTGTACCGTACTCTCCCCGCCCGGCAGAATCAGCCCGTCAAAGGGCGTTTCCAGATCCCCTCTCTGGCGCAGCTCCACACACTGCGCACCAAGAGTCTCCACCTTCTGCCTGTGCTCCAGAAAGGAGCCCTGCACAGCAAGTACTGCGATTCTCATCTATCTGCCCCTCTCTGCCATCAGAAGCTGTATTTCCTGCTCGTTAATGCCCACCATGGCTTCGCCCAGATCTTCGGACAGCTCTGCCAGCAGCTTATGATCCTGATAATTTGTCACAGCCTTCACGATTGCCGCCGCCCGTTTTTCCGGGACGCCGGATTTGAAAATGCCCGACCCTACGAATACACCTTCTGCTCCCAGCTGCATCATCAATGCCGCATCCGCCGGTGTAGCCACGCCTCCTGCCGCGAAATTCACCACCGGAAGACGGCTGTTCTTATGTACATATTCCAGCAGCTCATAGGGCACCTGGAGATTTTTCGCCTCCTCGAAAAGCTCGTCCTCCCTCATGGATACCACCCTGGCAATCTGGCTGTTTATCTTCCTCATGTGTCTCACAGCCTGTATCACATCCCCGGTTCCCGGCTCACCCTTCGTCCGGATCATAGAAGCGCCCTCATGAATTCTTCTCAGGGCCTCCCCCAGATCTTTCGCGCCGCATACAAAGGGCACCTTGAACTTTCTCTTATCAATATGATACACATCGTCCGCGGGAGACAGCACTTCACTCTCATCAATATAATCAATCTCAATGGCCTCCAGAATCTGTGCCTCCACAAAATGGCCGATTCTGCACTTTGCCATAACCGGAATGGACACGGCCTCCTGAATCCCTTTGATCATCCTGGGATCGCTCATTCTGGAGACTCCGCCGGCAGCACGGATATCCGCCGGGATGCGCTCCAGTGCCATGACTGCACAGGCTCCCGCTCCCTCTGCAATTTTTGCCTGCTCCGGTGTTGTCACATCCATAATGACACCACCCTTTAACATCTGCGCCAGCTGTTTGTTCAGTTCGTATCTTTCTGCTTCCATGTTCATGTCCTCCGTATTTTTGTCTTGCAAATTAGTTACATTTTTATTATACTCTCATGATAACATGTCTACAATGTTCCATCTTACAATTTTTTGCCGGCTTTGTGTCCTGTGTTTGTGAAAAACCGAAAAACGGCGCGCTGTTTTTCAGTTATTTTCCTATAGTTCCATGGGATTTCAAAGTATCTATCTGCTCCTGTGCATTCTCTTTGGTGATAATTTTAGAGCCTGACAGCGCATTTCATAGGGATTCTATACCACAGACATGGTAATCGCATCGTCCAGAATGGAAAAACTGCATTGTCCCCCCATTCTGCCAGCCACACCAGCCGGGTCCAAAAGCCTGATGCATCCATCTTCCCCGGCTGTACATGACGGACAGATACAAAGTCCTCCCCCAGCAGCCAGCGGACCACATTGATCTCATGATGAGAGAATTTTTCTCCCCCGCATAATGGGTCTGTTTTTCTTCAGATTAATATCGGCACGGCTCCTGGGCGTTGGCCATGCTGAAATGCATATACACAAATTTCAAGCCGTCACAAGCAAAATAACACTGGGGCTTCCAAAATAGCACTGGTGTAAATATGTTTATTTGTGTTGTAATCTATGTTATAATACCTAAATAGTTTGGCGGCACTAATTGTAGGAGTATGACGCTTACGTGGCGACGCTTACGAGAAATTTAAATGAAGAGCTGTG
>CANSYV010000054.1 GCA_947651335.1 uncultured Lachnospiraceae bacterium | reverse complement strand
TGGGATTTTAGAACCTGATAAGTCCCCATCCCCACTGTACCCAGCCCTAATAGGCGGAAATGGTAAATAAACTGGGAGTGGAACTGGAAATCCGAAGAATTGCTGTGAAAGACCCGCAAGAAGTGATTTCCCAGGTGGAAGAAAAAGATACAGGGATTCTCACCAGTGACTGGAGAGAAGTGGTAGAGGATGATACCGTTGACATCGTCATCGAACTGATGGGGGGCCTGGAGCCGGCAAAGACCTGTATCCTTGCGGCTCTGCGGGCGGGAAAACATGTGGTGACAGCCAATAAAGATCTGGTGGCTGTCTCTGGCAGGGAGCTGCTGGACGCGGCTGCAGAACATAAATGTGATTTTCTGTTTGAGGCAGCTGTGGCAGGCGGAATCCCCATTATCCGTCCAATGAAACAATGTCTGCTGGGAAATAATATCACAGAGATCATGGGAATTGTCAACGGCACCACCAACTTTATTCTGACCAAGATGGAACAGGAGGGCATGGAATTCCAGGAGGCACTGGACCTGGCCACAGAACTGGGGTATGCGGAAGCGGACCCAACGTCGGACATTGAAGGTCTGGACGCGGGACGGAAGGTGGCCATTATGGCATCCATCGGCTTCCACTCCCGCGTGGTACTGGATGATGTGCACATTGAGGGCATTACGAAAATCACAGCCAAAGATATTCAGTATGCAGGTGAGATGGGATGCACCATCAAACTGCTGGGCGTGGCCCGCTGTGACCAGGAGGGCATTGAAGCTTATGTGTGCCCCATGCTCATATCCGGCACGCATCCTCTGGCTTCTGTGAATGATTCCTACAATGCGGTGTTCCTTCACGGAGATGCAGTAGAAAATGTAATGTTCTTTGGCCGGGGGGCCGGAAGCCTTCCCACAGCCAGCGCAGTGGTAGGGGATGTGTTTGACATTGCGAGAAATATCCAGAACGGCTGCTGCGGCCGCATCAGCTGTTCCTGTTACAAGGAACTGCCCATTAAGAAAATGGAAGACACCAAAAACAGCTTTTTCCTGCGTATGCTGGTGGAAGACAAATGCGGGGTATTCACCGACACAGCCAACGCCTTTGCGCAGAATCAGGTGAGCCTGGCCCAGATTATCCAGAGGCAGGCTCCGGAGGGCACGGCAGAGCTGGTGGTCATCACCGATTCCGTGAGAGAAGGAGACTTGGAAAAAGCAATCAATACATTAAAAGCTCAGGCAACAATCAAAGAAATAGCTGCAGTACTTCGGGTATATAAGGCAGATAAGGAGAATTAGAATGAGTAAAAAGACAACCGTTTTGATGATTCTGGACGGCTATGGCCTGAACGAAAATTGCGAAGCCAATGCTGTCTGCGAGGCCAGTACCCCTGTGATGGACCAGCTTATGTCCCAGTATCCATTCGTAAAAGGTTCTGCCAGTGGTCTGGCAGTAGGGCTTCCGGAAGGCCAGATGGGAAATTCGGAAGTGGGACATCTGAACATGGGGGCAGGGCGCATCGTATATCAGGAACTGACCAGGATTACAAAAGAAATTCAGGAAGGGACGTTTTTTAAAAATGAGGCTCTGCTGGCTGCTGTGAAAAAGGCGCGGGAAAACCACTCGGCCCTTCATTGTATGGGGCTTTTATCCGACGGCGGTGTCCACAGCCATAACACCCATCTGTACGGACTGCTGGAACTGGCCAAAAGAGAGGGCCTTTCAGAGGTGTACGTACATTGTTTCCTGGACGGAAGGGATACCCCTCCCGCTTCCGGAAAGGGTTATATAGAAGAACTGGAAAAAGAGATGAGCAGAATCGGTGTGGGAAAAATCGCCACTGTGACAGGCCGTTACTACGCCATGGACCGGGACAACCGCTGGGAACGTGTAGAGCGGGCTTACCGGGCACTGACGCTGGGTGAAGGGAAAACAAACGAGAGCGCGGCAGAAGGCGTGGAGGAGTCCTATCAGGCAGATGTCACAGATGAGTTCGTAGAGCCCATTGTGGTTACCAAAGACGGGCACCCGGTATCCACCATAAAGAATAAAGATTCTGTGGTATTTTTCAATTTCCGCCCTGACCGCGCCCGGGAAATCACAAGGGCCTTTGTGGATGATGTATTTACAGGGTTTGCCAGGGAACAGAAGCTGGAGCTGACTTATGTGTGTTTCACAGATTATGATGAGACCATTGAGAATAAGCTGGTGGCTTTTCAGAAAGAAGAGATTAATAACACCTTCGGGGAGTATCTGGCGGCTCATCAGATGACCCAGGCCAGGATTGCGGAGACAGAGAAGTACGCCCATGTGACCTTTTTCTTTAATGGGGGCAAAGAGGAACCCAATCCCGGTGAAGACCGGATTCTGGTAAATTCCCCCAAAGTGGCCACTTATGACATGCAGCCTCAGATGAGCGCGCCTCAGGTGTGCGATAAACTGGTGGAGGCCATTGAATCCGGAAAATATGACGTGATCATCTGCAATTTCGCCAACCCGGATATGGTGGGACATACAGGAGTCCGGGAGGCGGCTGTCCAGGCCATCGAAGCGGTGGATGCCTGCGTGGGCAGAGCCGTGGACGCTGTGAAAAAGACAGGCGGACAGATGTTTATCTGCGCTGACCATGGCAATGCAGAGCAGATGATTGATTATGAAACCAAAGAGGCATTTACCGCCCATACCACCAATCCAGTGCCGTTTTTACTGGTCAACGCGGACCCATCCTATAAACTGCGTGAGGGCGGGAGACTGGCGGATATTGTCCCCACTCTGATTGAACTGATGGGGATGGAACAGCCGAAAGAAATGACAGGGGAATCGCTGCTTGTGAAGGAATGATCGGTGTGTGGCGTGTATGTATCGGTACATTTTCGGAGATACTACTTTCGGGAAAAGTTGAAATCATTATCATGTTAGGAGGTAGTATTTATGTACCGATATTTGCCGATCAGGAAAGTGCATGGCAGGCAGGTCCTGGACTCCAGAGGAAATCCCACTGTAGAAGTGGAAGTGACAGTGGGAGAAGGGATTGTGGGCGTCAACGGTACGACAGGCCGGGCGATGGTTCCATCTGGGGCATCCACCGGAACATTTGAGGCAGTGGAGATCAGGGACGGCAGCAAGAGGAAATATATGGGGCTGGGCGTGGAGAAAGCAGTTTCCAATGTGAATACAAAACTGGCAGATGCCATTTTGGGAGAGAACGCGCTGGACCAGAACGCTGTTGACTCCCTGCTGCTGGAGGCAGACGGGACAGAAAATAAGAGCAATGTGGGGGCGAATGCTATGCTGGGGGTGTCTATGGCCACGGCCAGGGCGGCTGCGAAAGCATTAAAACTGCCTCTGTTCCAGTATATAGGCGGCACACATGCCAAACGGATGCCGGTTCCCATGATGAATATTTTAAACGGAGGCGTTCATGCCAATAATACCGTAGACCTGCAGGAATTTATGATTATGCCTGTGGGGGCGGAAAATTTCCACACAGGACTGCGCATGTGTGTGGAGATTTACCAGTATCTGAAGATTATACTGAAAGAAGAAAAGCTCTCCACCAGTGTGGGGGATGAGGGCGGATTTGCTCCGGATCTGGCAGATTCCCGGGAAGTACTTTCTTATATTGTGCGCGCCATAGAGCGTGCTGGATACCGTCCGAAAGATGAGGCAGCTATCGCCATAGACGCGGCAGCCAGCGAACTGTTCGACGGGGAAAAAGACGCCTACTATTTCCCAGGGGAGACCCAGAAAAAAGGGAAAACTGTCCTGCGCTCAGGCAAAGAGATGGTGGAGTATTACAAAGAACTGGTGCAGGAGTTTCCCATTGTGTCTATAGAAGACGGACTTCACGAAGACGACTGGGATGGATGGAAACATCTGACCCGGGAACTGGGAGATAAAATCCAGCTGGTGGGGGACGATTTGTTTGTGACAAATATCAAGAGACTGCGCTGTGGAATTAAGCTTCAGGCTGCCAATTCTATTTTGGTAAAAGTAAATCAAATCGGCACACTCTCAGAGGCTATGGATGCAGTAGAGATGGCGCAGAAAGCGGGCTATAGTGCGGTAGTTTCCCATCGGTCCGGGGAGACAGAAGACTCCTTTATCGCGGATTTGGCGGTGGCCTGCGGGGCAGGGCAGATCAAAACCGGAGCGCCCTGCAGGTCTGACCGCAATGCCAAGTATAATCAGCTTCTGCGGATAGAGGAATATCTGGGCTGCCAGGCCTGCTATGAGAATCCATTTGCCCCTGTCTGAAGTTCTTGGCAGGATAATAGCCAAAAGTGGTAAAAAGAGGACGGCTTCAACCCGTCCTCTTTTTGAGGATAAGGTTTAAAGGGGAAGATATGCGGGAACAATTAACTCAAGAAGATGTAAAAAAGATTAAAGAAGAAATTGAATACAGGAAACTGGTGGTGCGCAAAGAAGCTCTGGAAGCAGTGAAAGAGGCGCGGGCACATGGAGATCTCAGCGAGAATTTTGAATACCATGCGGCAAAAAAGGACAAAAATAAAAATGAAAGCAGGATTCGTTACCTGGAAAAAATGCTGAAAACGGCGCGGATTGTTTCCACACAGTCAAAAGACGATGAAGTGGGGCTGAATAACAAGGTAGAGGTTTTCTTTGAAGATGAGGAGGAAACTCAGGTCTATAAGTTAGTCACTTCCATCCGCGGCAATTCCCTGGACGGCAGAATCAGTCTGGAATCGCCATTGGGAAAAGCCCTGATGGGCCGCAAAGCCGGTGACCGGGTATATGTGAAGGTCAGCGATGCAGCAGGATATTATGTGGTGATCAAAAGCATTGATAAAACTTCCGGTGAAGAAGATGATATCAGAGGTTTTTGATAAAAGTGGTTGTAATCTCTTTGATCCTGTGATATTATAGCAAATGACAGGTATTAGGGAGGTGTTATTTCAGGTGCAAATTCTGAGAATTATTTTGACAGTCCTGTTTGCACTGGATTGTATAGCCCTGACAGTGGTAATTCTGATGCAGGAGGGCAAACAGCAGGGACTTGGTGCCATTGCCGGCGCAGCTGACACTTACTGGGGCAAGAATAAAGGCCGTTCCATGGAGGGAAAACTGGTGAATGCCACAAAGATTATGGCGGCGCTGTTTTTTGTACTGGCTGCGGTTTTGAACATGAGTTTTTAGGAAAAAGCACTCTTGTATCAATGGACAAGAGTGCTTTTGCTCTTTTGATGAAAGAGCTTTGGATAGAAGATGATAGAGGTAAAAATGAAAAAGAGACAATTTGACCGGCGGAAGAAATTAATGGCTGATGTACTGGCAAATCCGGCTTACCGCCCCATGCGTCTGCGTGAGCTGGCGGCCCTGCTGGATATTCCCCGGACGAAGAGAAAAGAGCTGTATCAGGTTATGGATGCGCTGGTGGAGGAAGGGTATGCCCAAAGGCACAGCAATGGTACGTATACCAAGGCAGAGATAACCTTTGTCAGCGGGATTTTCCTGGCCCATCCCAAAGGCTTTGGGTTTGTGGATGTGGGGGAGGGAGAAGAAGATATCTTTATTCCCGAAGACCAGACCCATCAAGCCATGGACCAGGACCAGGTGCAGGTAAAAGTCCGGGAGAGAACCCAAGGAAAGCGGAGAGAGGGGACCATTGTCAAGATCCTGGAACATGGGTGCCGTAAGATTGTGGGGACTTACCAGAAAAACGGCCGATATGGTTTTGTACTGCCGGATAACCCCAGGATGTGCCAGGATGTGTTCATACCAAACGGTCATTCCCTGGGGGCGGATGCAGGGGATAAGGTGTCAGCTGTCATTACCAGCTATGGCTCAAAGAGGAAAAGCCCGGAAGGAAGAATACAGGAGATTCTGGGAAAGAACGGGGAGCCTGGTACAGATATTCTTTCTATTATAAAAGGGTATGACATTCCCGTAGAGTTTCCGGAGAAAGTGCTCAGGCAGGCAGACCGCGTGAAAGATAAGCTGATACAGGGAGACTTTCAGGGGCGCAGAGACATTCGAAGCTGGAAAATGGTCACCATGGACGGCGAGAATGCCAAAGACCTGGACGATGCCGTGTCTCTCACCTGGGAGAATGGGATGTATCATCTGGGAGTGCATATCGCCGATGTATCCAATTATGTCCAGGCAGGCAGCGCGCTGGATAGAGAAGCCCTGAAAAGGGGGACCAGTGTTTATCTCACAGACCGGGTGATTCCCATGCTGCCCAGACGGCTCAGCAATGGGATCTGTTCGCTGAACCCAGGAGAGGACAGGCTGGCTTTGAGCTGTCTGATGGATGTGGATACACAGGGGCGGGTGGTGAGCCATGAGATTATGGAAACAGTCATCTGTTCAGACCGTCGTATGACTTATACCGATGTGCAGAAAATTCTGGAGGGTTCGGATCTGGATGTATGCAGGGAGTATGAGGAATTTGTGGAGACTTTCCGGAAAATGGATGAACTCTCCGCCCTGCTTCGCAGACAGCGCCACAAAAGGGGTGCCATTGATTTTGACTTCCCAGAGAGCAGGATTGTACTGGATGACAGGGGAAAGCCTGTTTCTGTGGAGATTTATCAGCATAACCGTGCCATGGAGCTGATTGAAGATTTTATGATTTTGGCAAATGAGACAGTGGCCCGGGAATTCTGTGAGGAGGAGATCCCTTTTGTGTACCGTACCCACGGGGAGCCTGATTCTGAGAAAGTGGAAAAGCTGCTGGCTTTTCTGCACAGCCAGGGGCTTCCGGCACAGAAGATGAAAGAGCGGATATCGCCCCTTGAAATCCAGCAGATTTTAAAAGCGGTTCAGGGGCAGCCCAACGAGGCTTTAGTCAGCCGGCTGGCACTGCGCTGTATGCAGCAGGCCCGATATACGGTGGAATGCACAGGGCATTTCGGGCTGGCTTCCCAGTATTACTGCCACTTTACCTCTCCTATCCGCAGATATCCGGACCTGCAGATACACAGAATTATCAAAGACAAACTGCGGGGCAGGATGACCGGGGAAAAGAAAGCCTTTTATACAGGGATACTGGAGGAGGCGGCCCGCCAGTCCAGTGTTACCGAGCGCAGAGCAGAGGAAATCGAACGGGAAGTAGAGAAGCTGAAAAAGGCAGAATATATGCAGGAACATTTGGGGGAAGAATTTGAGGGAATCGTTTCCGGTGTTACAGGATGGGGTATTTATGTAGAACTGGCCAATACTGTGGAAGGGCTGGTCCATATCAGTACGCTGGATGACGACTATTATGAATTTGATGAGGAAAAAATGCTGTTGACGGGGGAGAAAACCCAAAAGACATATACATTGGGACAAAAAGTGAAAATCCGGGTGGCAGCAGTGGATCTGTATCAAAAGAATATTGATTTCACTATCCGAAATACGGAAGATTAGAAGGTGAATAGTTTGAAGGGATTAAAAGATTGGAACAAATGGCTGGTACTGTTTCTTGCGTTTGCATTGCTGGCATTGACACCGGTATCGGTGAAAGCGGCACCGGGTAAAGGCGGTACTCATTCGTCCAGGCAGAACAGGGGATGGAAAGTTGTAAACAACAAAATCTATTATTATGGGAGAAACGGCAGAAAAGCTGCTGGCTGGGTGAGAATCCAGGGAACTCCGTACTATTTCCGGAAGAGCGGCGCTTTAAAAAAGGGATGGCTTAATTTCAGGGGGCAGCACTATTATTATGGAAGATATGGAGACTGTCATACAGGATGGTTTACAAAAGCAAATAGAAAATACTACTGTGATCCCCAAAAGGGGAAACTGTATGGATGGAATCAAATAGGAGGAAGCTGGTACTATTTTCGAAAATCGGGCAGCGTTGTTGTTAATAAATGGATCCCTTATCAGGACTCCATGTGGTACGTAAATGCCAGCGGAAAAGTCACAAAGAAGGTCCCGAAAAACGATACGGTCCAGGGGTACGATACCATCCTGATGGTAGGGGGGTCCAGATTCCGGCATATGGGCATCAAATATAAGATCACAGCAGACAATGTCCGTTAT
>CANSYV010000053.1 GCA_947651335.1 uncultured Lachnospiraceae bacterium | reverse complement strand
TTTTTTCTTACCACTATACTTATAAGTTCTTATTTCTAAAATACTCATCCGCATCCTTCCTTTCATCTTGTTGTTTTCTATCACATACTTTATTATAATACAGTGCCCCCGGATGTGCAATTGCATTTTTTTCGAATTCATGCTATGATAAGGAACTGTAGAAAAATAAGTGATACAGATTGCGCAGGATATTTTTTTGACCTGTGCAATCGGAGAAATAGACAAGAAAAGAAAGAAGTGTTACCTATGAGAGAACTCCTGATAAATGTTATCCGTCCCTTTTCCTTCCTCCCCGCGATTCTGATTATGTACGCGATTTTTACCCTGTCAGGCCAGAGCGGCGAGGTGTCCGCGGGTTTAAGCTTTAAAGTCAGTTACAAAATCGTAGAAATGAAGAGCAAAATGGCAGGGGAATACAAAGATGAATACCAGCTGGCATACGAGGCAGAACTGATTCACCCGAAAGTGCGGAAACTGGCACATATGACTGAGTACTTCTGTCTTGCCATCGCCGTATCATTCCCTTTCTATGTATACAGCCTCCGCGGAATCCCCCTGATGCTTGTGGCAGGGATTATCTGTGTGGGATTTGCCGGGCTGGACGAATACCATCAGTCCTTTGTGGCTGGGCGGGGTCCTTCTCCCCGGGATGTGGCCATTGACAGCGTGGGGATTTTCTTTGGTATCCTGGCTGTGCGCATTTTCTGCTGGGTCTTCCTGCTGCTCCTGCCAAAAAGAAAAAAACGGCGGAATTACTCTTAGCCGCCGTTTTTTATTATATTCGCGTGATACCCGCCAGACTTTCGGTATAAGGCGCCCGGAAGATTCCCTGGTCTGTCACAATGGCTGTAATCAGAGAATGGTCTGTCACATCAAAAGCCGGATTATAACATTTCGTCTCTGGCAGCGCCATGGGCTGTTCATAAAACTGTTCTTTGATTTCCTCCGGAGGACGCAGTTCAATGGGAATGTCCGCCCCGGTGGGACAGTTCAGGTCTATCGTAGAACTGGGGCCCAGCACATAAAATGGTATGTGATAATAATCTGCCAGGATGGCCACGCCGCTGGTTCCGATCTTATTTGCCGTATCTCCGTTGGCCGCCACCCGGTCGCATCCCACAAAACATGCCTGCACCCATCCGTTCTTCATCACCATGGAGGCCATGTTATCGCAGATAAGCGTCACATCAATCCCGCCCTGTTCCAATTCATAGGAAGTCAGACGTGCCCCCTGGAGAAGGGGACGGGTCTCATCGGCAAACACTTTGAATTCCATTCCCCTCTCTTTTCCCAGAAAAAGCGGCCCCAGAGCTGTGCCATACCGGGATGTGGCCAGAGGCCCCGCATTGCAGTGGGTCAGGATTCCGTCGCCGTTTTTAATCAATGACAGTCCGTATTCCGAGATTCTGCGGCACATATCCATATCTTCCTGCTGAATCTTCAGCGCCTCTTCTTTTAATTTCACACAGATTTCCGAAACCGGAGCCCCTGCATGCTCTGACACGGTTCTCTCCATCCGCTGCAGAGCCCATCCCAGATTCACCGCTGTGGGCCTGGAGCTGCCGATGTATTCTTTCACTCTAAGGAACTCCTTGGAAAATTCCTCATAATTTCCCCGGGGCATGGACAGAGACAGCACGTACATGCCAAACGCCGCGCAGATACCGATGGCTGGCGCTCCCCGTACCTTCAGCTGCCGGATAGCGTCATAAATCTCCTGTGCCGTGCCCAGTTCCAGATACGTTACACAGCCAGGCAGCCGGGTCTGGTCCAGAATCACCACCCGGTCCCCCGCCTGATTCAATGCTATATTTCTCATTGGGAATCCCTGTATTTCAGCTTTCCGATGCGCACAATAGATTCCGTAATCAGCTGTTTAAACAGCGGCGCCACCCGGTCTGCCGTGTCCTGGACCTCTTTGTGGGTAAGGGGATGGTCAGCAATGCCGCAGGCCAGATTGGAAATACAAGAAATCCCGCAGATTTTCATTCCCATATGGTTGGCGGCCACAGCCTCGCAGGCCGTACTCATGCCCACCGCGTCTGCCCCCAGAATCTTACACATCTGTACTTCTTGGGGGGATTCATAGCTGGGCCCTGACAGCTGAATATAGACCCCCTGCTGCAGGGGAATCTCCAGATCTGCCGCTGCGCCCCTGATTACTGTGCGCAGGTCCTTGTCATAAATTTCACTCATATCAGGAAACCGCACTCCCAGCTCATCTATATTGGGCCCCCGCAGAGGAGAGGGGACAAAGCTGGCAATCTGGTCAGTGATCAGCATAAAATCACCTGCCTGAAAGCCTTCCCCGATTCCCCCTGCCGCATTGGTGAGAAACAGTGTCTCAGCCCCCATGAGTTTCATCAGCCGCACCGGCAGCACCACATCGCTGATGTCATATCCTTCATAATAGTGCACCCTGCCCTGCATGATCACTACAGGCACATCCCGCACATAACCGAATACAAACCTTCCCTTATGGCCCGGAACTGTAGACACAGGGAACCCCTCAATATGATGGTAATCCAGAACTTCCTCCACCTGGATTCCCTCCGCGTAATCCCCCAGCCCTGACCCCAGAATCAGCGCCACATCCGGCCGGAACCGGATGCGTTTCTGAAAACTTTCATAACATTTCATTAATTTATCATAAACTGCATTCACTGTACTTTCTCCTCCTCCTGCACCGGGACCGTGTCCCCATCTTCCGTTTCCTCCTGCACCAAAGCAGACTCATCGCCTTCCGGCTCCTCCTGGTCTTTCGTTTCTTCTAATAGCCCTGCATTTTCTTCCGGCGTCTCTGCCTCATACTCCTCTCGGCTTCCTCCGCCTTCCCGTTCTTCCTTCTCAATCCGGTAGACAGCCAGCAGAGCCGAACCGCCGATTACCAGCCCCAGACCGGCAAAGACCAGGCCGAAAGCCAGGTAAACCTTCGTCAAATGCTCCGTCAGCGTTGATTTCACCAGAGAATAGCCCAGATACAATAAATATCCGCCTGCCAGAATCCGTACATAATAAGTAGATTTTCTATTCATCCTGCCCCCTTACGAAACTGTATGCATACAGAAACCTGCCCGCATACAAGTCTACGACTGTGCAAACTGGCTGGCGTATAGTTTTGCGTAAAATCCCTCCTCAGCCAGTAATTCTTCATGTGTTCCCTGTTCAATAATGTTTCCATCCTTCATAACCAGAATCCGGTCTGCCGTCTGTATGGTGGACAGCCGATGGGCCACCACAAAGCTGGTCCTCCCTTCCATCAGCTGTTCAAATGCCTGCTGCACCCGGATTTCTGTTCTCGTATCAATGGACGAGGTGGCCTCATCCAGAATCAGCATGGGCGGACGCATGAGCATCACCCTGGCGATACACAGAAGCTGCTTTTGCCCCTGGGAAATGTTTTCCCCGTCCTCCACAATCCATGTGTCATACCCGTCCTTCATCCTCTGGATAAATCCGTGGGCATGAGCCTGCCGGGCGGCCTGCTCGATCTCCTCTCTGGAAGCGTCCGGCTTTCCATACGCGATATTCTGGGCAATGGTTCCCGCCTTCAGCCAGGTCTCCTGGAGCACCATGCCAAAATTCCTGCGCAGGGAATCCCTGGTCAGCTGCTTCACCGGATAACCGCTGACACGGATTTCCCCCGCATTCACATCATAGAAGCGCATCAGCAGATTGATCATGGTGGTCTTGCCGCATCCGGTGGGCCCTACAATGGCAATCCTCTGTCCAGGCTTCACCTGTATGGTGATATCCTGCAGAAGGGGCGTATCCGGGCGGTAAGAAAAGCTCACTTTATCAATATCCACACTTCCGTCCGGCATTTCCAGCACCTGGGCATGGGGGTCATCCGGCTCCTCAGGAGGGGTTTCCAGAAAATCAAAAATCCGTTTGGCACAGGCCAGGGCATTTTCCAATTCTGTAATCACGCCGGAGATTTCATTAAACGGCTTTGTATACTGATTGGCATAATTGAGGAAACTAATCAGCTGCCCCACACTCATGCCGCCCCCGATTACGATAAACGCTCCCAGGATACTCACCCCGGTATACACCAGTCCATTGACAAACCGGGTGGATGGGTTGGTAATAGAGGAAAAGAACAAAGCCTTAATCCCGCAGGTTCTCAATTCCTCATTAATCCGGTCAAACCGCTCCATCCCCCTCTCCTCATAGGAAAATGCCTGGACCACCCGCTGGCCGCCCACCAGTTCCTCCACCAGAGAAGTCATATCCGCCCGCTTCTCCGACTGCACCTGGAACATGGAAAATGTCCGGCTTGCAATAAAACTGGCCACAAACAGGGAGACTGGAGTCAGAACCACCACCAGCAGGGCAATGCTGCCATTCAGGGAAATCATGAACCCGATGGTTCCCAATATTGCCGCGATTCCTGTGAACAGCTGAGTAAATCCCATCAATAGACCGTCCGAAAACTGCCCTACATCCGTGACAATCCTGCTTAAAATATCACCTGGCTGGCTCTGGTCCACATAACTCACCGGCACCTGCTGCAGATGGTTGAACGCCCGGCCGCGGATATCCTCCACCACATGATAAGTAACCTGGTTGGTCAGCAGATTCATCATCCACTGAAGCAGGGCCGTGGCCCCGATCACCCCTGCCAGGGTGAGCAGAATCTTCCACAACCTGCCATAATCTACCTGCCCCGGCCCCACAATCTGGTCTACACCCTGGCCGATTAACACCGGTGCATATAAGGTTAATCCCACTGTGATCATGGCAAACACCAGCATAACGGCAATCTTCAGCCTGTATGGCCGGATATACGCCAGCACCCGGGATATAGTCTCACGCTGGCGGATTCTCTCTGATTTTTTCATGTGGCCGCCACCTCCTTCTCAGACAGCTGGGACAGACAGATTTCTTTATAAATCTGACAGCTCTCCAGCAGTTCCCGGTGGGTGCCTGCCCCCACCAGACGGCCGTCGTCCAATACCAGGATCTTGTCCGCCTGTTTCACGGATGCCGCCCTCTGAGACACAAGGAATACTGTCATCTCCCGCCCTGCCTGCCGGGACTGCTCCCGCAGAGCCCGGCGCAGAGCGGCATCTGTAGCATAATCCAGCGCGGAAGCACTGTCATCCAAAATCAGGATTTCCGGATTGCGCACCAGGGCCCTGGCAATGGTCAGCCTCTGCCTCTGGCCCCCTGACAGATTTCTTCCCCCCTGGGCCACTGGCGCGTCCAGCTTCCCTTCCATCTTTTCCACAAACTCCAGGGCCTGGGCCGCCTCCAATGCCCGGTACATTTCTTCCTCCGTGGCGTCTTCTTTCCCCCAGCGCAGATTGTCCCGTATGGTTCCTTTAAACAAAACCGCCCGCTGGGGAACCACCCCCACTTTCTCTCTCAGCTGTTTCAACGGGTATCGGTCTGCCGGATATCCGTCCACCTCCACCTGTCCTGAGGAAGCATCGTAAAACCGGGGAATCAGATTGACCAGAGTGGATTTCCCGCTGCCGGTACCCCCGATAATCCCCACCACTTCTCCCTTTTCCGCTGAAAAAGTAATTCCCTCCAGCGCCGGAGCGCCGGAATGGGTGTAGGAAAAGTCCACATTGGAAAACACCACCCGGCTTCCGGCAAAGCTGGATTTAATCTCCTGCTGTGCCTCATCTTTCAACGAAGCGGTCATATCAAATACTTCGTTGAGACGCACCCCGGAGGCCGCCGCCCTGGTGACTGCCACAATGAGATTGGCCAGTGCCAGAAGCGCCAGCAGAATCTGCGTCATATAGTTGACCAGGGCTGTCACTTCCCCCTGAGTCAGCTGTCCGGCATCCACCTGTCTGCTTCCAGCCCACAGAATCGCCACAATGGCCAGATTCATAATCACGTATGTCAGTGGATTTAACAGAGCGGAAATCTTCCCCGCTGACATCTGCGTCCGGGTAAACAGGCTGTCTGCCTGGTCAAACTCACGGATTTCCTCCTGCTGTCTGCCGAAAGCCCGCACCACACGGGCTCCCACATGATTTTCCCTGGTAAGTCTGGAAATACCATCCAGCATCTTCTGCACCTCTTTGTAAATAGGAACCGTCCAGCGCATAATAAAATAGATCACCAGAGAAATCAAAGGCACAGCAGCCAGAAAAACCATGGCCACAGACACATCAATGGAAAAAGCCATAATCAGCGCCCCGATCACAATAAACGGCGAGCGCAGAAACAGCCGCAGAACCAGATTCACCCCGGTCTGCGCCTGATTCACATCACTGGTCATACGGGTAATCAACGTGGGGGTGCCCACCGCGTCCAGCTCCCGATAGGACAGACTGCTGATATGGGCAAACAAATCTTTTCGAAGTGCCGTGGAAAATCCCATGGCCGCTTTCGCCGAAAAATATTGAGCAGTGAGAGAACACACCAGGCCGATCACACCCAGAGCCACCATAACTAGGCACATTTTCCAGATAAAACCGGTATCCCGGGTGCGGATACCCACATCAATAATCTGAGCTGTAACCAGGGGAACAATCAGCTCAAAACTCGCCTCCAGCATTTTGAACAGCGGGGCCAGAATCGTTTCCCTGATATATCCCCGCAAGTATCGTAATAACTTCCTCATAGTCCCATCCTATCTGCGGTAAATCCTTACAAAAAGCCTCATTTTCTCAATCACCTCATGACTGATCTGGTTTCTGGCCAGGCGCCATTTCCAATTGTCTCCCAGTGTGGACGGGGTATTCATCCGCGCCTCACTGCCCAGACAAAGATAATCCTGCATGGGCACCACGGCCAGATCGGCCACACTGGACATGGCCAGACGGATCATATCCCAGATAGAAGTATTCATATCGTGGTCTTCGTTGTTCATGTACTGCCGTGCCTGCCACAGATCGTGTTCATTGGCAGTCTCATACCAGCCTTTCACCGTATCGTTGTCATGAGTGCCTGTGTAAATCACACAATTACGGTCAATATTATGGGGCAGATAGTCACTGTTCTCCGTGTTATCAAAGGCAAACTGCAGTACTTTCATCCCCGGAAACCCAGTATCTTTCACCAGCTGGCGCACGCTGTCCGATATCATCCCCAGATCCTCCGCAATCAGCGCCACATCTCCCATCTTCTCCTTCAGCAGATGGAACAGTTCCACTCCCGGGCCTTTCTCCCAGTGTCCATACCTGGCCGTCTCATCCCCGTAAGGAATGGAATAATACTCATCAAATCCCCGGAAATGGTCAATGCGCACCACATCGTACATGGACAGACTGTAAGACAGCCGCTGCAGCCACCAGCTGTATTCCGTGGAGCGGTGGTATTCCCAGCTGTAGAGAGGATTTCCCCAGAGCTGCCCATCCGCGGAAAATCCATCTGGCGGGCATCCGGCCACAGCCACTGGTTCATTGTTCTCATCAAACTGGAACAACAGCGGATTGGCCCAGGTATCTGCGCTGTCAAAAGCCACATAAATGGGGATATCCCCGATAATCTTCACTCCGTTTTGATTGGCATAATTTTTCAGCCAGTTCCACTGCTTTTTAAATAGATACTGGCGGAAACGGTAGAAAGAAATAGCGTCCTCCAGCTTATCCCTGCACTCCTGCAGAGCCGCAGGGTGGCGGTTTCTCAGCTCCTGAGGCCATTGATTCCAGCTGGTGCCTCCCTGTTCATCCTTGATGGCCATATACAGACAATAATCTTCCAGCCAGAAACCGTTCTCCCTGACAAAAACCCCATACTCCTCATCCCGCTCCAGGTCATAGCGGTCATAGGCTTTCCTCAGAATCTTGGAGCGGGATTCATAAATCTTTTCATAATCCACATAGCTTTCGTGTCCGCCCCAGTCCACTGATTCCACTTCCTCTTTCGTCAGCAGACCATCCTTTATAAGCACCTCCAGGTCAATAAAATAAGGATTTCCGGCAAAAGTAGAAAAAGACTGATACGGTGAATCCCCATAACTGGTGGGCCCCAGAGGCAGAATCTGCCAGTACTTCTGTCCTGCTGATATCA
>CANSYV010000052.1 GCA_947651335.1 uncultured Lachnospiraceae bacterium | reverse complement strand
AAGAGAATAAGTCTATAGCTTGTTTTCTTTGCTATAAACTTATTATACGAGGAGGGTTTACAAAATGAAAAAAATCACAAAACGTATCACGGCGGCAATGCTGGCAGGAATTATGGCGCTCAGTCTCACAGCCTGCAGTTCGGGAAAATCTTCAACAGCAGAGACAACAGAAGCCAGCGGGGAGAAGAAAGAGACAGCGGCTGACACAGCGTCAGGGGGCACAGTGGAGCCGAAAAATGGAGACACCTATTCCATCGGATTTGCCAGTTATTCTCTTGTCTACGATTCCTGGACCCAGCTGGAAGCCACGGTGGCAAAAAACTGCAAAGACCTGGGGTGGGATTACTATTCCACAGATGCCAATGGGGACGTTACCCAGATGGTGGCGGATATTGAGGATATGGCGGCACAGGATTTGGACTTAATGTTTGTGAACTGCGCGGACCCGGAAGCAATCAGCGCAACGGTGGACCATGTGGTGGAGCAGGGAATCCCGGTGATTGCCCTGGATAATAAGATTAACACCCAGTCCCTTCTGACCACCATTCTTGTGGATAACAGAAAAAATGGAGAACTCTGCGGCCAGTGGGCGGCGTCCAAGATTAAAGGCAAAGAAATCAATGCGGTAATCATCTCCGGAGTAAAAGGCGAGCGCATCTGTCAGGACAGAAGACAGGGAGTGATCGAGGGGATCACAGAAGCCAAGCTCATCAGCGACGGAGCCTGTGATTTCAACATTGTCTATCAGATGTACACAGACTGGTTTGAAGACCAGACAGTGAGCCAGCTGGAAGATTTCCTGGCACGGAACATAGACTTTAATCTGATTATCACAGAGGCAGATGTGATGGGGCTTCCCGCCTATCAGCTGCTGGTGGACAACGGACTTGAGGACAAGGTGGTCGTCTGCTCCACTGCGGACGCGGAAGTGCGGGCAGTGGAACTGATTCAGGACTGCGACACCTACTGTACCGGGCTGAACAGCTTTGTCCGCCAGGGGAATCTGGCCACGGAGACAGCGGAGGCTTACTTTAACGGCGAGACAAAATTCCTCAGCGAGACTTTTGTGGAAGGGGGATGCATCACGAAAGACAATGCGGCAGAGTATATCAGTTCCGGTGTACTGCTGGAGTCCTAATACTAAAATTTGACAGGACAGTATGCTTTGGGGCCGGGCACAGCCCCCGGCTCCCATTGTCAAATTATGGAACAGTAAGGAACTGTTAAGAAATAACTTTTTCACAGTGCGCAGGATTAAAAATTATTTTTGAACAATTCATAAGAAAGCAGGCAGAAAAATGAGTGGAAAATACAGTGTAGAGATGAACGGCATCAATAAAAGCTTCGGCGGTGTCCACGCTCTGAAAAATGTCAGTGTCCGTTTCTGTCCAGGAGAGATACATTCCCTTGTGGGGGAGAACGGTGCCGGAAAATCCACCCTTATCAAGATTTTGTCCGGCATGTATGTAAAAGACTCCGGGGAACTGCGCATCCACGGGGAGACGGTACATGCGAAAAGCGTCTTTGAGATGAAGCAAAAGGGCGTTGATGTGATTTATCAGGAGTTTGCCCTGGCACCGGACTGTACAGTGGCGGAAAATATCTATATGAGCCATCTGGCCGGGGCAGACAGGCATTTCATCAATTGGAAACAGCTGAACAGACAGACAAAGGAGTTAATCGAAAGCATCGGTTTTGACATTGACCCCCGGGAGGCGGTGGGAGATTTAAGCGTTGCTTATCAGCAGATTGTGGAAATTGCAAAAGCGTTAAGCGCAGATGTGGATATTCTGGTTCTGGACGAGCCCACAGCAGTGCTATCTCCCTATGAGACAGAGAAACTTTTCAAAATCCTCAAAGAGCTCCGGGAAAAGGGGATGACGATCATCTATATCTCCCACAGAATGGAAGACGTGCTGGAATTGTCAGACCGCATCACCGTGCTCAGGGACGGGGAAAACGTGGCAGAGTACAGGAGGGGAGAAGCGGATGTAAGCCAGCTGGTAACTATGATGATGGGCAGAGACCCTGGGGCGTTCTATCCCAAGAGGGAACATGTAGAAATTGGAGAAGAGGTATTCCGGGCAGAAGGGCTGAACAGAGGCTTTAAAGTCCAGGATGTATCATTTTTTGTCAGGTCAGGAGAAGTGCTGGGGATTGCAGGGCTGCTAGGCGGCGGAAAAACGGAATCTGTCCGAATCGCTTATGGCGCTGACCCAGGCAGATGCGGCGGCATCTATATAGAAGGAAAGCCATGTAAAATCAACAGCCCCTACGCGGCGCAGAAACAGGGAATTAATTATCTTTCCGAAAGCCGTAAAGACGACGGGGTGCTTCTGGACCTTTCTATCATAGAAAATATAACCCTGTCCAATATGAGAGCGGTTCAAAAAGGGATATTCATAGACAGGAAAAAGGAACTTCGCACAGTAAAAGGACTGGCAGAGAAATTCACAGTAAAATGCCGGGATGTGAGAGATCCAGTCGCTTCTCTCAGCGGAGGAAATCAGCAGAAAGTGAGTATTGCAAAGTCCCTATTTGCCCCTACGAAGGTACTGATATTGGATGAACCCACCCGTGGAATCGACGTGGGGGCAAAGGTGGAAGTATACCATATTATCAATGAGCTGGCAGCACAGGGAATGGCCGTGATCCTGGTATCATCAGAGATTGAGGAAATCACAGGCATGTGTGACCGGGTAGTTGTGATGGGAGCAGGGACAGTCCGGGGAGAACTTAAAGGGAGTGAGATCACAAAACAGCGGATACTGGAGCTGTCTGCGGCAGAAGCAGGAGGTGGACATTAATTATGAGTGAAAAGACAACAGGAAGAAAGCAGGCGGCCATCCAATGGCTGAAAGACAACAACACCTATCTGATCCTCCTGGTGATGATTATTGTAAGCGCAGTGATATCCAATAATTTCCTCACGGCAAAAAATCTGGGAAATCTGGTGAAGCAAAACTCCATAAAAGGTATGCTGGCCATGGGAATGCTTCTGATTATTATGACAGGAGATATTGACCTGAGTGTGGGTTCCCTCACAGGGGCCTCCAATGTGCTGGCGGCAGTGGCTCTCACAGACTGGTCTATGGGGGCAGGGACAGCCATATTTCTGGCGATTGGGGTAAGTGCGGCCATGGGTATCGTCAACGGATTTTTCATCGTATACAGAAAACTTCCTGCCTTTATCGTCACATTGGCCATGATGACCATAGCCAGAGGATTTGCCTACCTTTGGTCAGGGGGCCGCCCCATTTCCGTCAGTGATCCGGTATTGACAGGGATTAAGCAGAGTGAGTTTCTGGGACTGCCTCCCTATGTGTGGTTTTTTGTGATTATTTTCGCGATTATGTTTGCTGCGCTGAGATACGTGCCCTATGGGCGTATTATCAAGGCCATAGGCTCCAACGAGCAGGCTGTCCGGCTGGCAGGAATCCGGGTGAACAGATACCGGTTCAGCATTTATGTGATCACCGGACTCCTCTGCGGTCTGGCAGGCGTGTGTTCTGTAGGGCGCATCGGTTCCGCCTCTCCCCTTCTGGGGGAGGGATATGAGATGGACGCCATATCCATGGTTGTCATCGGCGGAGCCAGCCTTTCAGGGGGAAAAGGAGACACACTGAAGACTTTGGCAGGCATTTTCATCATCGGCATGATTGGAAATATTATGAATCTGATGAATGTATCCGCTTACTGGCAGCATGTGATACAGGGCGTGATCATACTGGCGGCAATTATTCTTCAGGTACAGACAGGTAAGAAACAAGACAGGTGAGCGGGAAAGGAGTCAAAAATTATGGAAACGATTTCATTACCAAAAACAATGAGAGCCCTGGTAGCCTATGCCCCCGGCGATTACCGCTTAGAAGAAGCTGAGACACCCCAGGCAGGGGAAGGGGAGATGATTTTGAAAGTGGAAGGATGCGGCATCTGCGCGGGGGACGTGAAAGCCTTCGGCGGCGCTCCGTCTTTCTGGGGGGACGAGAACCAGCCGGCCTACATTAAGGCTCCCATGATTCCGGGACATGAATTTACAGGACATATTGTAGAACTGGGGCCTAATGTGAAAGGCGGATGGAAAATCGGAGACCGGGTAATCCCGGAGCAGATTGTACCCTGCGGGGAGTGTATGTTCTGCAGGACGGGAAGACGGTGGATGTGTGAAAAACACGATCTGTGGGGATTTCAGAACAATGTAAACGGCGGCATGGCAGAGTATATCAGGCTGACAAAAGAGGCCATTGTGCACGCTGTGCCAAAAGAAATGCCCCTGGAAAAAGCGCTGCTGATAGAGCCCTATTCCTGCTCGTTTCACTGTGTGGAGAGAGCCAATATCAAAACCTGCGATACAGTAGTTCTGTCAGGAGCCGGCACCCTGGGGCTGGGGATGGTGGGAGCCATCCGCCAGGCAAACCCCAAACGGCTCATTGTCCTGGATGTGAAAGACGAGAGACTAAAAAAGGCGGAAGAATTCGGCGCGGATATGGTGCTCAATCCTGCCAGGGAAGACGCTGTGGGAAAAATCAAAGAGATGACAGGGGGATACGGGTGCGACATTTACATCGAAGCATCCGGCCATCCCTCCAGCGTACAGCAGGGGCTGGATGCCATCCGGAAAATGGGGACTTTCGTGGAATTTTCCGTATTTAAGGACCCGGTAACTGTGGACTGGAGCATTATCAGCGACCGGAAAGAATTGAATCTGCTGGGGGCACATTTAAGTGCTTTCTGCTATGAAGACGTAATTGAGTGGATCGGAAACGGCAAACTTCCCACAGACGGGGTGGTCAGCCATAAGTTTTCCCTGGAACAGTGGAGGGAAGGCTTTGAGCTGGCCCATACAGGGGCTGACGGGGCACTGAAGGCCGTACTGATTCCATAGGAGGGACAAAGATGCAGAGGATTTTAAACAATCCTGACAATATAGTGGATGAAATGCTACAGGGATTTTTAAAGGCCCATGGTGATATTGTGGAGGCGGCCCAGGACAGCAGAGTGGTCAGGGCCAGAGACATTCCCCCGGGAAAGGTGGGCGTGATCACAGGGGGCGGTTCCGGGCACAAGCCGGCATTTATCGGATATGTGGGGAAGAACCTGTGTGATGCGGCGGCTGTGGGAGAGATCTGTTCTTCCCCCACGGCAAAAGCTTTTTTGAATGCAGCAAAGGCTGCGGACCAGGGCAGAGGCGTGGCCTGTCTCTATGGAAATTATTCCGGTGACAATATGAATGTGAAGATGGCAGTGCGCATGGCGAAAAAAGAGGGCATCCAGATTCAGACGGTGACAGCCAACGATGATGTGGCCTCTGCCCCGAAAGACCAGAGAGAGAAGCGCCGGGGCGTGGCAGGAGAGATTTTCATGTGGAAGGCAGGAGGCGCGAAGGCGGCCCAGGGAGCCAGTCTGGATGAGGTAATCCGGGCTGCGCAGAAAGCCATTGACCATACCCGGTCTGTGGGAATCGGCCTGACACCCTGCACCCTGCCGGCTGTGGGACACCCCAATTTTCAGATTCAGGACGGGATGATGGAAGTGGGAATCGGGCATCACGGGGAACCGGGAATAGAGGTGGCCCCCCTGGAGAGCGCCGCGCAGATGGCAAAACGCATGGTGGATGTGATACTGCCGGATTACCCCTTTGTCTCAGGAGATGAGACGGCAGTTCTGGTCTCCGGACTTGGCGCCACACCGGTGATGGAGCTGTACGTGCTGTATGACCAGGTGGAGAAGCTGCTGGCGGAGGAAGGCATCCGGGTTTACAAATCTTATGTGGGCAATTACTTCACCTCCCTGGAGATGAGCGGCGCCACGCTGACCATCATGAAGCTGGACGAAGAACTGAAAGAATTGCTGGACATGCCGGCTTACAGCATGGGGTTTAAGCAGAGATAAGGAGAAAGGCATGGATTTTTTTCGAGACAGAGACGGGAGACCAATTCTGCTGAACATGGTAAAAGGCATTCAGGACAATAAGGAGTATCTGTCAGAGGTGGACGGGCTCATCGGAGACGGCGACCACGGCGTGAATATGAATAAAGGATTTACCATATTTGAAACACGTTACGGAGCAGAAGAGTGTTCTTTTACAGAGGGCCTGGAAAAAATGGGGACTGTTCTGCTGGATGAAATCGGCGGTTCCATGGGCCCTATTTACGGAACTCTATTTCTGGAAATGGCAGAAGCGGCAGCGGGCCATGAGGAAATTTCTGTAAGAGTTCTGGCAGAGATGCTGGCAGCAGGATTGGATGGGCTGTATGAGATGTCAGACGCCCGGGTGGGAGGTAAAACACTGATAGACACCCTGGCCCCGGCGGCAGATGCGCTGAAAAAGGCGGCAGATAAGAAAAACAGTTTGAAAGATGCCCTGGATGCCATGGTACAGGCAGCCCAAAGAGGGTGTGACAGTACCAGAGAGCTGAAAGCAAAGTACGGACGTTCCAGCAGACTGGGAGAAAGGTCAAAAGGTGTTCTGGACGCAGGGGCAGTCTCCTGCAGAATCATTCTTTCTTCCATGGCAGAAGGAATATTAAAGAGCTGTATGGAATGAACAGTCCGCAAAAAAATTATCAGAAAATATGAATTATGGGGTATAATGAATACGGGATGCCATCTGGCATTCCGTGTTTTGCAAAGAAAAGGCACAGTCCGTAAAGGAGAACTCTATGTGGAAAGTGGTTATTGCAGACGACGAGTACCTGGTATGTCAATTTCTCAAAAAAATAATAAACTGGGAGAAAATGAATCTGGAGTGTGCAGGGGAAGCGTCCAATGGAATCGAGGCGTTTCAGCTGATTCAGCAGTTATCGCCGGATATTGTAATCGCGGATGTACGCATGCCGGGCCTGTCGGGACTGGAATTGATCGAGAAGTGCTGTCAGGCCGGAATTATCTGCAGCTTTATAATTATCAGCGGATATCCGGATTTTGAGTATGCGAAAACCGCGTTTACCAGAGGCGCGGTCAATTATATTCTGAAACCCATTGATGAAATTGAGCTTGAGAACACCCTTCTTCAAGTATGCAGAAATATTGAGAAACAAAAAGAACCTGTCCATGAGAATTCCCGGACAGTCAAAAGGCGGGATTCACAGATTCATGCCATTGATTATGAAAAGCAGGAGGCGCTGTGCAGGCTGTTCACCGGGCAGGAATCATCGTTGACATTGGAGAAGTTCAATCAGCAGTATGGGTGCTGCTTTGACAGGAAGCTATCCTTTAACGCGGCGGTTTCCAATGTGTCTGTGCAGGAGACGGACCAGGAGACAGACACATTTCTGGCCAATATCAATGCCAGGATAGAAGAACAATTCCGACGCCATATCATGCCCCTGTGCCGGGAATGCCAGGGGGCGGCAAAACAGGGGCAGCTGGTGTTCCTGCTGAACTACCAGCCGTCTTTGCAGCAGCCCCTGGGAAAAGAGATTGCGGAAATCATAGAAAAAATCCAGAGAAATATAGAGCCGGCAGACGCCAGAATTACCATGGGCCTGGGAAGGGGGAAAGGGGACAGCTTCCCGCTTTTGTATCAGGAGGCAGTGCACGCTCTGGGCTGCCGGTATGGGGACAGCCGGCCGGTGATTATGGATGGAGATGTATCGTATGTGACATTTGATATTTATGAGATTCTGAATTTAGAGTGGGAAAATCATTTTCTCAATCTGATAGATGTGGGGAACGAAGAAGAACTGAAGCACTTGATTGAAAATGTACAAAAAGAAATTTCCGCCAGGGGTCATGTGGACCCCAATATTTATCTGCAGGCATTTCAAATCTGTACCTCCGTCTTTGAACAGGAGGCCAAACGGCTGTTCCGCCAGGTATTTGACCAGGAAAAATATTCAAAGATGATCCGGGATATCTGTGTTCACAGCAGAAATCCGCAGGAATTATTTGACCGCCTGGTCCGGGCCACCATAGAAGTGTACCATGAATGTATCGGGAAGGTCCGGCTGAAGGAGAGATGGCCGGTGATCAAGGCAAAACA
>CANSYV010000051.1 GCA_947651335.1 uncultured Lachnospiraceae bacterium | reverse complement strand
CAACAAATCCATCCGCCTCCGTCTCTTTCAACTCGATATTCATTTTAAGCCCCGCTGGTATGTATGCTCCACCTGATCTTCTCCGCCGATAAAGAGGCGCTGGTCCTGATCCATTTTGGCATAGCGCTCCCGCAGGCTGGTACAGGACTCCTTGTCGTCTGCCGTTATCTGCTCCGCATCCAGCTCATCCACCAGAATTTTTAATTCTCTCATCTCCCCGGTGATGGGAATCCGAAGCAGCGCTGGAACCGAAATGACAGAGGTATCTGCCCATGCGGGATATCCCTCATCATAAAAAAACCTGGCGTCTGTGGAAATATTCAAGCCGGAGAATCTCCCCTCCGACAGAGGCGGGGCATCATAGGACTCATAGACCCCTGCGGGTATGTCCCCGTCGAAGGCAATCCACTGAACCCCGCCTAGATTGGACAGGGTTCTGGTCCCGATACGCTTTACCCCTGCCGGAATGGTTACATTTTCCAGAGCGTATCCGTCCCGGGGAAGGTACAGGAGGGTTTCTTCTTCTTTGTCAAAGAGCATGTTCTCCCGGGCGGCGTAGCAGGGATTTTCCGCATCCACGGTAATGCTCTCCAGCTCCTTACAGCCTTCAAAGGAGGTAAGGGAGAGCTCCTCCACCCCGGAAGGAACCGCGATTTGTCTCAGGCCGGAGCCGGCAAACGCCCTGGAACGAATTACCTGCAGGGACTGGGGCAGTTGGATTTCCTGTATACCTGCCTCCAAAAACGCACCCGCCCCGATGGTCTGTACTCCTTGCGGCAGAACCACATCCTCCAGGGCCGTGCATCCGCTGAAAAGAGAATCCGGCACTTCTGTCATCCCGTTAAGGACTGCCGTCTTCAGGGACGTGCAATTGCCGAACAGATGATTTCCAATGATGTCACCGGTAATTTCCGCCCGCTTCAGCCGGCTGCATTTCTCAAAGGATCTGGTGGCTCCTTGGGTCTGAAGGGATGCGGGAATCTCCACCTCCTCCAGGGCGCATCCCCGGAAGATACGGTCCCCGTCCAGCACCATCTGCCTGCCGCCGAACTGGATTTCTGACAGGCCGGCGCACTGGTCGAAGGCGTACCTGTGAATCCTCAGGGGCGTATCCCCCTGGGCGAACTCCAGCCTGCCAAGAGCCCCGCTGCCCTGAAATGCTTCCTCCCTAATCTCCGCCACGCTGCCCGGTATGGCCACCTGGGTAAGCAGGGGCATCTCCGTACAGGAATACTCACCGATTGCGGACACCGTATCCGGAAGCTCCAGGCTCTCCAGACGGTACGCCGCCCGGAGCACTGTGGTTACTTCTTTATCATAGAGGATATTCCCCCTGGCCGATGCTGACGGATTCTCCTCATCCACTGTGATTTCCTCCAGATTGGTGCACCCGTCCAGAAACATGCTCCCCATCTGGCTCACACCTGCCGGAATATGGATGGATGAGAGGGCGGTACATCCCTGAAAGCACTTCCCGCCCAGAGACGTAAGGCCTTCTGGAAGCTGAATGTTCTGAAGACTGGCGCAGCCTGAGAAAGCAGACGCCTCAATGGTCTCAAGGGAGGCAGGCAGGGCGGCGGATTCCAGAGCGGTACAGGCCTCGAACACACCCCATTCCAGGGTCTTCAGGCCTTCCGGAAAACTCACATGTTTCAAAGCACCGCATCTTGCAAACGCCCCATTGCCAATTGTCTCCGTCCCATACAGCACTACATCTTCCAAAGCAGGACATCTGCTGAAACTGTAAGGCTTAATGGATTTTGCTGTAAGGGACACTTTCTGGAGATATTCACAGTTTTCACAAAAGGAAAACATCTCCGTAAAATCCGCTGTGGCCGGAATCACCAGCTCTGTAATGGCCGTGCCGCTGAACAAGTTCCCGCCGCCTCCGGCATTCCCGTCACGGGAGACTCCTTTGATGGGGCGCGTTCCCAGGTCAATAGACGACAGACTGCCGCAGTCCACGAAAGAACCGCACACCAATGTCAGCTGGGTGTCCCCGGGCTGGATGACAAGACTTGTAAGCCCTTTGGAAGACGCGAAGGCTGACATGCCGATCTTCGTCACATTGGCCGGAATGGAGAGATTTCTCAGGCTCTCCATACGGTTACAGGAATACTTCTCAATGACCGTCACATTTTTCCCGATGTCCAGGCTCTGTATCTTGGTATCATCGGTGAAAGCCCCCTGCCGGATGGTGGTGACAGGCCGCCCCCATATCTCATCCGGTATGGACACGTGGGGGCCGTTTCCGGTATATCCTGTCACGGCAGCGGCATCCTCTCCTTCCAGGTCGAACTGCAGGCCCTGAGACGCGGCCTGTGCCTGTATGGAATCCCCGGAGCTTTCCCCTGCATCAAAAGCCTGCCCGCCAGAGGCTGCATTCTCGTTCCCAGCGCCTTCCCCCGCACCGGAAACCGGCCCACAGGGCGCTGCTTCCTCATTCCCGGATATTTCCCGGCACTCGGATACTGTCTCCAGGCTTTCGTTTGTCTCCGGCTGCTGTGCCTGAACCGGATTTTCCCACAGCCATACCGCCGCTGTGAGAATCATCACACCTGTAATCATTTTGATTTTCTGAATTCTTCTCATCTTCCCTCCCTGTCACCCAAATAGAAGGCCAGGCCCGCCGCGCAGGCCCTCATATAAGGAAAACAGCCAGACGGCATCCCCCCCATCTGGCTGCTTCCATCTTTCCTGATTTTCTACAGTTCCTAACCGGATATCCGGCGTTTTCACCATATACCATCTCAAAAACTCAATAGAGGCAATACAGATACTTCCATTTCAGTTTCTGGTTCCATTTTGGGCCGTCCAGCAGTTTCAGCAGAATCATATCTTTATATTCCCACACATCTTTCCACTCTGCATCTTCCATCTCATGGGTGCTGAAGGCCGCCTTCTGGCTGATTGACAAAATCAGCTGGTAACGCCTGGCATATGCTTTTGTCCACTGCTGCCCAATGCCTTCCCCGTATGTCTGAAGGGACGCGCCGGTCTTCTCTATGCCTGCCGCGGACAGAATCTGCTGGATATACACATACATGTGGCAGATGGCCCTTCCTTTGTCCTCATCCGCAAACTGAAGAGCTCTTCTGGAGATGGTTTTCTTTCTGCGGATGTACAAAAACAGCACCAGCCCCAGAACTGCCGCGGCAGCAATCCCCAGCAGCACCCATGCGGCGATTTTCAGCGCAGTGAGAAGGTCCATTCCTGATTTGTCCAGAGTATCGGCTTTTTCCGGCGGTTCTACCTCCGCCAGTCCGCCTCCCCCTTCTTCGCCTCCTTCACTGCCCTCTCCCACAGCCTCTGCCAGACTGCTTCCCGGGATCTGAGCCTGTTCCATAATCCCGTAATAGGGCGGCGTCACTTCCATGGGAATCCACCCGATGCCGTCCTGATAGATCTCCACCCACGCATGGCCGTTCATCCCCAGAATTTCTATGGTCTCATTGTCCTGCACCCCCTGGATATCATCGGGGGTGATTAAATATCCTTCCACATAGCGGCTGGGGATGCCCATATAGCGGAACATCATAGCCGCCGCTGTGGCGAAATGCACGGAATACCCCTTCTTCGTGGTCTGGAGAACGTCTGTGAGAAAGTCTGTCCCTCTGGACACTCCTTTGGCCGCTGTATCGTAAGTAATCTCTTCCTCCAGATACCCCCGGATAAATTCCAGGGCCTCCTGGTAATCCACATGAAATTCCTGCTGCAAAGGAGCTTTCCCGCCCAACAGGGAATTTAAAAGCCCGTTCACATTGGGTGGTATCTCCAGATATTCCCCGTATACCTTTGCGCGGTAGTTCAGCTCATTCTTCTGATACTCTGCCGCCTTTTCTTTGTCCACGTCCGCTTTGCCCATGGCAGCCAGCACCTGGGGATACCGGCCGGTCATGCTTTTTACCGCTGTATAGGAATAGGAGCGCTGCCCTGACCATTCCTCTGATAAAAGGGTATCCTCTTCCACTGTCTTTGTCCCGGAGAAATCCTCCGGCATACGGGAGAGTTCATAGGGGGTATACAGATACCTGCTGTTGGCGTTTACGTTCTCAATCTGAATCTGAGCCTGCTCCGGCTCTTCCCCGCCCACACTCTGTTTTTCCAGAAGATACAGCTGGTTCAGGCTGGAAAATCCCGTCTGGTGAAGCCAGTAGTAGAGGGGGTAATTGTCGTATACTTTCTCAGCATCCAGGGGTTCCCACTTAGATGAGGTATACCGGCTTCCCACAAATCCCCGCAGATAGTAAGACTGGGGATGGTCCATCACCACTTCCAGGGCCGGCTCCTCCCACAGTTCCAGATGGGACAGCCGCAGAAAATCTCCCTGGGTGAAGGAATTGGGCTTTCCCTTCTCATACCGGAGATCCCATACCACATTGTGGACCGCGCTTTTAATGTCCTGTACCAGGAAGCTCTTTGCATATCCGGATTCCGGGAAAATCAGCGAGGCGGCCAAAAAGAAAAGAAACAGCACCGCCGCCGCGCCCCCCGCCGTCAGAAACAATGCCCTGTATGTGACTTCCTTCAAAAACCCGCTGCAGCAGAGAAGGAGAACCATGAGAACCATCAGCAGAGTGAAAAACAAATCCGGCTCCCCTTTCAGAAGCACCTGTATAACGAAAACAGGAACTACAAAAACCGCAGCCAGCAGTTTTTTCCGGTATTTTACGAAAATCCCACAAAAGAAGGCCAGCCCCACAGCCAAAAAAGCCAGAAAACACGCCGCGTATTCTTCTGCTCCCCCCGCGTCCCCTGACAGGGAAAACTGCCGGTAAGAGCCGCGGCCCGCTTTGCCGAAGACTTCCAGCACACGGTTGGCGGTTACCTTCAGGCCGTCCCTGACCAGCGGGCTCCCTGTGAGAACCAGCACTGCGAAAACAAGAGAGACGCCAACCATTACCAGAAGTATCAGCTGTTTCTTCTCTGAGAAAATACTGACTGCCAGAACCATCAGCCCCCCAATGGCCAGTATCCAGCGGAAATAAAAAGACAGGCCGAACAGGGAGGCGTAGCTCATATAAATGCTGATAAAGAACAGCCCGCCGAACAGCGTCTCGTAACAAACCCTGCCTGCCCCTGTTTTCGATACCGGTTTGTCATATGCAATCTCAATATTCTTCATACTGCCCGTCTCCGTTTTCCCCCGATCCATATCCACCCGCCGGCCCCTGCCGCTGCTATTAGTGTAACCGCTATACCTGCCGCGGCTTTCAGCGGTATGCCTTTCTTTTTCGGCCTTGCGGCTCCTGTGGACATGATCTTATTTTCTTCCTGCTCCGGTTCTTTGGGAATTTCTTCATTGACCGCCTCATCCTGGTCTTCTTCCCTGTCCGGCTGTTCTGACTTTTGGGACTCCTTGCTTTCTGCCTGCTCTGACTGGCTGCCCTTGACTTTCCCTTTTGCCCAGGCTTTTTTTCTGTCTGTACTTTCTGTCTGTTCCCTCTCCCCGGTCTTGGCGGCTGTTCCCAGAGTACTTCCTTCTGATACCGTACCGGAAGTTCCCCCCAGGCTTCCCCACTGGCGGCTCTGGCCCGAGGGGGCCTGGGTGGGCGCGGACAGACTGCCCCCGGCATTTTTATTTTCTCCCCCATTGCCGGATGTGCCGCTTTCGTTTCCTCCCGGAAGCTGCTGTCCGGGATTTTGGGCCGGGGTTTCGCTTTTTTTCTCTGTTGTCACCTGGAGGAACTTGGTGCTTTGTCCAGGGAGATAGTATTCTGTCTCGCACAGCCTGGTGATCACGGTGTACTTTTTCTTTGCTGTCAATCTGTCGAACACCCCTGTGTCCGTCCAGTTCTTCCCCCCGTCTATGGAAAATTCCTGGCCCTCGGTCTGTTTCACCCGGATTCGATTCTCCGCGGTCTCCATGAGCACAGGCAGCTTGGGCTTATTGGGATTGATGCCTTTTTGCACTTCCAGCTGGTAAGAGGCCGATGCCTGGGCATAGGTGTCATCCTCGGCCTTCACTGCCTGTATCTCCACCGTGCCGGGATGATGGATGGTGATTTTCCCCTTCTCACTCACAGACGCGATCTTCTCATCGCCGGAGGCATAGGACAGGACTCCCTCTCCGCTTCCTCCGGTCACGGTGATGATGTAAGGCTCCACCCCGTAGGCCACAGACTCCCCGGCAATCACCAGGGGCTGCTGTTCCCGCTTGACGCCCATGACTCCGGAAAGGAGGGCTTCTGTCCGGGCGTAGTTCTCACCCTCGCCCCCGGGAACATATTCCGCCTTGATGTCCACAGGCTCTGTGGTCAGGGTATAATTCACCTGGGCTTTCCTTCCGTCGAAATCCACCGCCGCGTCAATGAACCTGCCGCCGGCCTGGAACACAGCCTTTCCCAGAGGCTGAAAGTCCTCCGGCTCTGTCTGGACCCCCGTAAATTCTGCTGTCACCACAATGGTGTCCCCGATTCTGGTGTCCTGGGTCATGTCCGTGTACAGTTCCAGACGGGGTTCCCCCGGAACAATCTGGAACTGATAATAATCGGAACTGGAGGGATGGTATTGATTGTCCCCCAGGAACTTGGCCTTGACCCAGTAAGTGCCTGTCTGGGACGGTGTCTCGTCCCAGTCCAGTTTGTCAATGGTCTCATCCGGCCCCTCCGGGCGGTCCAGGCGGTAAACGTAATAGCTGTAACTGATGGGAAGTCCGGTAATCTCTGTGGGTTCTTCTTTTTCCAGGTCTGTGAACACCTGGACTGTCATAAAGTCCTCCGGATTCACCCCTGTCCCCGTATAGCGGGGCGGTTCCCTAAAAGACACGGCGGTTTCCGTGTATTTTTTCAGATTGTTGCTCCAGACAAACGTTGTCCCCGCCTGTGCCGTCATACAGCCTGCCAGGAAAATGCCCAGAAGCAGTCTTATTTTTTTCTTTTTCCTCTTCAAGATCCGCCTCCCAATGCTCCGCCTCCGCCGATATCCTCGCCGTAGTTCAGGGTAAACTGGATGCGCAGTTCCGCCCCATTCTGGGGATAGCAGTCGGAGAACCCATAATTGGGGAAGTCCCCGTTGACCGAATACATCCAGCCAGAGCCGTTGGTAAAGTCAAACTCTCCCAAACCATCTTCGCTGTAGCTGCCTGCGTACTGTTCTTTCATGCCTGCATCCAGACTGCTTAAAAGGCCCTTCTTATTGATTCTGGCCAGATAGAAGCCTGTGGCCAGCGTTCCGGTGGAATTATAGGTGAATCCATTTTCTTTTAGAAAACGGTCCAGCACGTAAGCAATGTTCTCACCGTCGTACAGGTCCACATCTGTGGGAGGCACCAGAAATCCCATGCCCAGCACGGACGCGTCTATGCTGAACCTGGCCCGGCCGATGGGGGTTCCCTCTGCCACCGCCTCTGATGTGATATGAATCAGGAAGGATTTGCTGTGGCCCTCTGGGTCTGTCACCTTGATGGCCAGTTCATTCTCCCCTGTGTTCAGCTTCAGACGGTAACTGGTCTTGGTGTTATCGTCCCACACCAGGGAGATGCCGCTGGAATAACCGTTTAACTTCAGGGTCAGGTATCCGGAGCTTAACTTTTTCCCCTGGTAATCCACCGCTTTGATGGTAAAGACCAGCGTGCTCCCTTTCACCTTCATCCCGTCATACAGATCCGGGGAAGTGATGGAGGGCGCGTACACGTCTTCTTCCTCACCCGGCCCTGGTGGATCGTCATCCTCCACAGGATTGGAGGCGTTCTTCGGTTCGTATGTGACAATATACTCCTGGACTTTCCGGTCCACCCCGTTGTCCGCCGTGAGCACGATGCTGTTGTCATTGGCCTGGAGGCCCACAGAATAATAGTGGTTCTTGTTGGCTTCCGCCGGCCTTCCGTTGACAGACACCTCCAGCTTCACCATAGACTGGCTGTCCCTGGCATAGGCATAGAATTCGAACGAGGGGTCTGACACCTTCATCTCCGGCTCCAGATCTGTCCGGATCTCCAGTCCTTCTGCAGGGGCGTAGTAGTAGATCACATAGGTCTCCACCTCCATGTCACGGTTTACCGAAGTGCCGTCCACCTTAAATACATTTTCCCCCTCGCGAAGTTCCACCTGGTAGTTGAAATTTGAGGACTCCAGCTCTTTCCCGTTCATGGTCACTTTCGCCGGATGTTCGGTGCCCATATAATAGACAAAACGGCCGCGGTTCAATAAATCCCGCTCTAACATCT
>CANSYV010000050.1 GCA_947651335.1 uncultured Lachnospiraceae bacterium | reverse complement strand
CCAGCGGGCCGATTCCCGTTTTAATGCGGCCTGTGGGCTGACCGCTTCAACAATTCAGCCTCTACTACCACACCTTTAGAATGAGCATATTCTACAACTTCTTTGGTAACCTCAATATTTTTCGCAAAGTCATAATGGGAACCGTCAATCATTACAGAAGTAAATCCGCCGTCAATACAGGACTTACATGTTTCAAAATCAGGACCGTGATCCAGATGCAGAGCGATGGGAATATCATTCTCCACCAGAGCGGCTTCCACCAATTTCACCAGATACGTATGGTTGGCATAGGCACGGGCTCCCTTGGAAACCTGTAAAATCAACGGAGACCTTAACTCTCCTGCCGCCTCTGTGATACCCTGAACGATCTCCATGTTGTTTACATTGAAAGCTCCGATGGCATATCCGCCCTCATAAGCTTTCTTAAACATCTCGGTAGTTGTAACTAATGCCATAATCTCAACTTCCTTTCTATAATTAAAATGATTTTCATGTTACTGACTATATCTGTTAATAATTCTATTTTCTCCAGACGAAAGCCGGCAGACCGTCATCTCCCAGAGGCACATCCACTTTACCCTGTACCAGAGGCCGCGCGTATGCCGTAAAAGCATCTGACAAATCAGAACCATCATTGATAATCCACTCAGCCGGCACAGTCTTCTCCTGATTACAGATATCATTCACATCTTCCAGGCCGCAGCTGATGTGGTAAGGATCATCGCTTTCTCTCACATAAGACACCATTTTCCCGGTCTCACCTTTCAATGCCGCCTGTACGCCGAACTGCCCGGCCATAACTGCTTCTTTCTGGTCTGTCTCTGACATCATGGAAGCAGAGCATCTCTGGCTTACATTCAATTCCACAGAACGAGCTTTGATGCCAAAACGGTCCCGAATGAGATTTTCCAGATATTTTCCGCATCCGGCCAGCATCTTGTGGCCAAAACGGTCTGTACCCACAGAGCGGTCATATTCGCAGATAAAAGTTCCTTTGCTGTCGCGGATTCCCTCTGATACACATACCACCACGCTGCAGTTCTTTTCCAATGCCTTCTCCACTTGTTTCAGGAAAGATTCTTCATCAAAGGCTGCCTCCGGCAGATATACCAGCACAGGGTTGTCCCCCTCAAATCTCCTGGCAAGAACGCTGGCCGCTGTGAGCCATCCTGCATGCCGTCCCATAATCTCCACAATAGTCACTGCCTTCGTCTCATACACACTGGCGTCCAGGACGATTTCCCGTACAGTAGATGCCACATATCTGGCGGCACTGCCGAATCCAGGCGTATGGTCTGTCATTGTCAAATCGTTGTCAATAGTCTTGGGCTCTCCCATGACAATAATATCACTGCCGATTTTTTGGGCGTACCGGGACAGCTTGCTCACTGTATCCATAGAGTCGTTTCCGCCAATGTAGAAGAAATAGCCGATCTCCATCTCCTCAAACTTCTGAAACAGCTGAGGGAAAACCGGGTCTTCCAGACTGTCAGGCAGTTTATAACGGCAGGAACCAAGGTAAGCTCCAGGCGTAAACTTCAGACCCTCCAGCTTATCCCCAGGCAGGGCTTCCTGAAAGTCCAGTACATTCCCCTCCAGAAATCCTTCAATGCCATTTACCATTCCATATACTTTTCCAATAGCGTCCGAATGTCCCAGCGCCTCAGAAACCACACCGTACAGACTGCTGTTGATCACAGCCGTAGGGCCGCCGGACTGGCCTACAATTAAATTTTTCACGATACCATTTTCCTCCTATACCTCAGTAAACACAATTATACCATATTTTTGCGGCAAATCAAATGTTTCCCAGACAAAAAATTATAATATCCCGTGGTTGAGAATACTCTGAAGGCGGATAATCCCCACACATTCATTCTCCTCACCCACCACCGGCAGACAGGAGACATTCTTCTTCTTCATAATCTGCAGTGCCTCTGCCGCCAGTTTATGCTGGGATATCACAATGGGATTTCTGCTCATTACATCGTCCACATGCATACTGTAAATATCCACACCTTTTTCCAGCTGCCTGCGCAGGTCCCCGTCTGTGATTACCCCCTGGATTCTCCGGTCATCACCTGCAATCACCACAATCCCCAGCGCTTTTCTGCTCAGCTCCACCACAGCCTCTTTTAATGCGGCGTTGGGGGAAATCATAGCGTTTTCCTCCCCTGATTTCATCAGGTCAGACACCTTCACGAGAAGTTTCTTGCCCAGGCTTCCCGCAGGATGATACATGCCAAAGTCCGTGTCTTTAAAACCATAGACACTGCTGGCCGCCACTGCCAGGGCATCCCCGTAGACCAGCACCGTAGTGGTGGAACTGGTGGGAGCCAGCCCCAGATAACAGGCTTCTGAAAACTTGGGCAGTATCTGGGCGATATCGCTGTTTTTCACCAGTGTGGAATCTTTATTTCCGGATATGGCGATGATTTTCGCCCCGATCATCTTAATATTGGGCAGAATGTGGGTGATCTCCTCGCTCTCGCCGCTGTAGCTGATGGCAATCACAATATCCCGCTCCGATATCATCCCCAGGTCCCCGTGGAGAGCCTCCGCAGGGTGCAGGAAAAAGGCTGAAGTCCCAAGACTCGCAAAAGTAGCCGCCAGTTTCTTGGCAATATGTCCGGGCTTTCCCATTCCTGTGAGAATCACTTTCCCCCTGCAGGCTGTCACCATATCTAAAATCTGTACAAACGTATCATCCAGGGCATCTCTCGTCTTTTCCAGGGCCTCTATCTCAATGTCAAATACCCGCCTGGCCTCTGCCAGCTTATCCATAAACACCCCTCCTTTGCCATCCAGCCGTCCGTCTACTCATGCACCGCGTCATACACGCGAATCAGCCTCTGCATCATACTCTCCAGTTCATTAAGCGGCACCATATTGGGCCCGTCTGAGAGGGCATGGTCCGGGTCCGGATGCACTTCCATGAACAGGGCGTCCGCCCCTGCGGCAAGGGCTGCCTTTGCCAGATACTCCACATACTCCCGGTTCCCGCCTGTGGCGTCTCCGCGGCCCCCGGGTTTCTGCACACTGTGGGTGGCGTCGAATACCACCGGATACCCCAGCTTCTTCATCTCCACAATACCCGTCATATCCACCACCAGTGTATTATATCCGAAGGACGTGCCTCTCTCGCACAGCATCAGGTCCCTGTTTCCGCTCTCCTCCAGCTTTCCAACCACATTGGCCATATCCCACGGCGCCAGAAACTGCGCCTTTTTCACATTAATCTTCTTCCCTGTTTTTGCCGCCGCGGCCAGCAGGTCTGTCTGACGGCACAAAAAGGCGGGAATCTGTATGATATCCGCTGTCCGGGCCGCCTTTTCGGCCTGCCATGGCTCATGGATATCTGTGGCAATCTTCACATTCCAGGTATCCTTCACCTTCTGCAGAATCTCCAGCCCTTCCTCAATCCCAGGCCCCCGAAACGAACGGATACTGGTCCGGTTGGCTTTATCAAAAGAAGCCTTAAAATAATAGTCCAGATTCAGCCGTCCCGCCATCTCTTTCAGCTTTCCCGCCATCTCCAGAACCATCTCCTCCGACTCAATCACACAAGGGCCGGCAATCCACATAAATTTTTTCTCCATGCCTTTTCCTCCTAACACAAATCTGCCAGCTTTACAGCCATCTCATAATCTTTGGGTTCATCAATATCCACTGCCTCCAGGTCGGACACCTCCTGAATGTACGGACAAAAACCGATTCTCCTTCTGTGCTTGGTGAATATCTCCTTCTCAAAGATAAAAAACGCGCTGGTCTCCACATAAATAGGCTCCATGTCCTGGGTCCGGGGCACATCGTTAATATCGTAATTTACCGGTTTTCCCTGATACCAGGCGAAGGTCTGAATCCTCTGCGCGGAAAACGCGGAATCATGCTCCCCGCTGAGCACCTTATCCAGAGCATGCTGTATGGTCTCTGTGCGGATAAAAGGAGAGGTGGTGTGGGCCAGCACGTACACATCCGCATCCACCTGATTGATAAAGCTTTCGTAAATCTCGAATCCTTTTACCAGGTCACCGTCCAGCCGGCTGTCCCTTTTCAGAAAAACCGCGTCTTCTGGAATGGCTTCTGTTACTTTCTCATCACTGCAGTACACATAGACCTCATCCAGGCCTTTCACCCCCAGCAGGGCATTGCATACATGCCAGCACAGCGGCCGACCCGCCAGGGGCAGCAGATTCTTGCGGGGCAGTCTCTGGCTGTTTAGTTTTACAGGTACAAATGCTGCTACTTTCATATATTTCTCCTTTTTCACCCATTTTTTCTCTTCTGCAGTTCCTGTAATCTCTGAATTTCTCTCTGCACACGAAGTCTGTCTTCTATCCGTTTCCGGATCATCTCATCCCGTTTTCTGCGCCGTTCCTCAAATAATATGTGAAGCCCGTAAATAATTCCGCACACCAGCGCAAGCACCCACATGGCGCCGAAGATCACATAGGGCATGTACTTCCACTGATATACCACCTGAATTTCGTGAGGCCCCTGTACATTGCCAAAGGAATACTGATTCAGTATGTCTTCCGGCATCTCTTTCATCCATTCTCCATCCAGCTTGATATAAGACAGTTCATAGTCGTCCATCCCACGGTATTTCACAGTAAAGTCTTCGTCCCTGTAGACCTTGGGCTGAGTCTTGGTGATGGTGCCGTTTACCACCTGGGTGTGAATGGCATAGGACGGAACCTCTTTGAACCGCACCTCTATGCTGTGGGGTCCCTGTACATTGATAAAATCATAAGACTTTTCATAATCCTGGGGATTCTCAACCGGTGTTCCATCCACCAGAATCTCATCCATCTCAAAATGTTTCTTTGGGCGGTAAGCAATGGTGCCGTCTTTGTCCCGTCTCACCGTCAAAGTATCATCAATAAACCCGTTTTTCACCGATGTGACAATGTCAAACTTGGGAATCTCTGTGAAGATCACGTCCAGATTATGATCACTGGACAGATTCTCAAATGTATAGGACGTGGGAAAGGCGGCAATATCCTGCTCCACCCCGTCAATCACCAGACGGGAAAGTTCATAATCTTCATCCGGCGTATATTTCACCGTATAATTGCTCCCCTCATCCAGCTGCTCATGTCCTCCGGTCACATCCCCGTTTTCCACTGATGTGGTCACTTTAAAAATGGCCTGAAGCTTTGTCTCAAAAAAGCCGATGCTCCTGGGGTTTTTAATCCCCACTGCCACCAAAATATGTCCTGGCGAAATCTCAGCGATGGATTCCGCCTCCTGGGCGCCAATCTGATCCATATGTACCCGGTAATAGGCCAGCTGGGTTTCCTGGCTTTTGGAATACACCAGCAGGCCGGACGCGCCCCCCAGCTCCGCTTTGGGAAGGGTCAGCGCCAGCATATAATCACCGGACACCGTAAAATCCTGGCATACAATATCCTGCTCTGCACTCACAATGGGAAAAGAATGCAGCTCCTGAAAATTTTCATCAGTGAAAACAAATCGGTAGTTATTGTCATCGTCCCCTTCCAGCAGAATATACTGCCTGTTCTCCGCATCGTATTCCACCGCGGCCACACGCCAGAAACCGTCCGTAACCATAACAGTATCCTTGTAAGTCAGTGTGGTCCCGTCTACAATGAACACAACCCCTTTATTTCTCTTATACCGGGGTTTGCTGGGCGCAATGACAATCTCGTTGGTATTGCGGTTATACGTCATCCCGTTTCCGTGTTCATAGTCCATTTCCGCCACAGTCTTTGCCAGGCTGTACCGCTGTACGGGATTTCCGTTTTCATCGTAATCGTTTTTATAAAAAGCCAGAAGCGTGTCCGGCTCCCCTCTTCTGGTGGATGTATTTTCAAAACAGATAATATAATGGTCTGTCACACACATGGACTGCAGCCAGCCGTCTTCCTGGGTCACACTTGTCTGGCCCACCATAGTCCACTGCGGATTCTCCAGAGCGCTGACCTCCTTAATTTTCGCCCCTGCATCCACACCTCCTGCCAGCAGCGTCCCCGCTGCCATCAAAAAAAACAGCACAGCTGCCAGAAGAATCCGTTTTCCCTTCAAGCACAACATGAATGTCTCCTATAGTCCCTTATCCCAAGGTTTCCCCATCTCCCCTCATGGACAGCAAAACCACGAATCTATTTCTTCAAATCCTCCTTAATCTGTGTGGTGGAGATTTCCGGAGTCCTGGGCAGATATACCACGTCGCAGTACTCTTTCAGAAAATCAAACTTCCCCTCCCAGTCATCTCCGATCACAAAGGTATCCACCTTAAATTCCTTCACGTCTGATATTTTCTGCTCCCAGCACTCCTCCGGTATAACCAGATCCACATATCGGATGGCTTCCAGAAGCCGCTTGCGCTCCTCATAGGGAAAATAACATTTCTTACGTTTTTCCTTCCAGTTAAACTCATCGGTGGACAAGGCCACGATCAGATAATCCCCCAGCTCTTTCGCCCGCTGAAGCAGATTCACATGTCCATAGTGAAGCAGATCATAAGTTCCATACGTAATTATTTTTTTCATTGCTGTACCTCTCTCATTGACTTGCAGGGCCAAACGCCAGCCTTATGGCATCTTCCCACTTTCCTGCTGATTTTAGAATCCGCTCAACGGCCTCTCTCACCGCTCCGTCCCCGCCTGCGTGTTCCAGAACCACATGGCTGATATTTCGAATCTCCTCTGCCGCATCCAGAGGGCAGAAAGAGACACCTGCCATCTGCATGGCATACAAATCATTGACATCATCGCCGATATATGCTGTCTCATCAGAAGAAATCTCCTCCCTGTCCAGATATCCGGCAAGAAAATCCGCCTTATTCTTCACATTCTGGTACACCCGGCGTATTTTCAGCTCTCTGGCCCGTTTCTGGAGACAGGCGCTTTCTCTTCCCGTCAAAATCATAAATTCCAGCCCTGCCGTCTGTCCCACGGTAATCCCGCATCCGTCTTTGATATTGAACTGCTTCGTCTCTGTCTCCTGGCTGTCTATATAAATATCCCCCTTGGTCATGGTTCCATCCACGTCCATAACCAGAAGACGGATTCTTTTCAGCTTTTCTTCTAATTCATCCTGATTTTTCATTTGTTCTCCAATACTTCCTCCAGAGTTCTGCGGGGGTACACCTCCAGCATACCTCCCCGTGTAGCGTTGTATATCCGCACTCCCTTTTTATCCGCAGCTGATTTCAGCTGACGGTAACAGAACATGGACCGGTCCTGGTAATACTGGGCCACGTCATCCATGGTCAGAGTGGGATCATTCAGACGTTTTCTGATACGGTTCAGGTCATTTTCCGCAACCTTCGGGCTGGCATAGTTGGGAATGCAGTGTCCATCCTTCGCCAGACTTGACGTGCAGTCCACGCCGATTAGATAAATCTCCTGAAATCCCATAAACATGGCCAGTTCTATCATATATGTCATAACAGTAGAGCCGGAGGGAATATAATATGACAGAAAATTCCGGCTGACTGTATAATCCTTTTTCTGATACCCATAGGCATATGTGGTGTGTTCCGGCTTCACCGGCATCTGGCGGTACGTGACAATAGATGTGAAAAAGTCATTCTTCACATGCTCCGCAAATTCCTCTGCCAGCTCCCGGCCAAACATCACATCCACCATACAGTGAAAACTGGGACGCCACCTGGTCTGTTCAAAGACTTTATAGATCATATTACAGCCGAAACTATATTCATCCG
This sequence comes from uncultured Lachnospiraceae bacterium, assembly GCA_947651335.1. GTDB lineage: Bacteria > Bacillota > Clostridia > Lachnospirales > Lachnospiraceae > MGBC164599. Next base: position 560 of record CANSYV010000050.1, on the reverse strand, counting down.
CAATCATATCCAGGTCTTCTGTGGTGAGACTGGGCCCATTTCCCACCAGGAAACAGCGTTCTCCCCGGTATTTATTCTGATAAGATTTCAGCTTTTTGCTGTTATCGCTGACACAGATTCCCATTCCCCTGCCTATGGCCGGAACGGCAAATTTCACCCATTTGCGGCCTCGTTTGAGAGTCCGCACAATCTGCTCCACAGTTTTTCGAATCAGTCCCATTCCCCGATACCAGAGATTAGGGCGGGCCGGTTCACTCTCCACAGGCATCAGCTCATCCAGCACTCTCTTACTGCAGTCCGGACCGTCCAGATAATTGTACTTTTGATTAAAAGCCTGGTATTTTTCATCATAAGTAAAATGAGCCGCCAGGTCTTTTATCCTGGCTGCCAGATCTTCCTCTTTCTGGATAATCGGTCCTGGAAGTTCTTCCAGGTCCAGATAAAACCCACGCAGTTTTCCGGCATATTCTTCCAGATCATACATATAAAAGAGCATGGGCCGCTTCAGATTATTGATGTGACAGATGTGCCGGATATTAATGAACTGTATGTGATTTCTG
>CANSYV010000049.1 GCA_947651335.1 uncultured Lachnospiraceae bacterium | reverse complement strand
GAAATTTCCATATTTGAAAATGGTTTTCCCTGGGATTTTTTCTTACTCATAATCAACCTCCCCTTTAGAAACTGATGGAAACAGTTTCTCAATAAGAATATTTTACCATATAGTTGCTTCCGTCGCCAATGTACTGTCCCACGGCTGATTTGTTGTTGCCTGCAGCCAGTGTGGGGTCCATCAGGGACCAATTGCTGCCGTCAAATTCAATGATTTTGTCCACCCAGCCGGTTTCTTTCAGGTACACGCTGATCCACGCGTGGTAAGCCTCCCCGGAATAGCCCACCTCCAGTTTGGTGGGGATGCCCTGACAGCGAAGCATGGATGTCATCAGCGCGGCATAATCAAAACAGATGCCCTTGCCGGTGCTCAGGGTTTCGTCCACGCTGGGAACATAATTCAGCGGGATATTCTGCGCCAGCTCCTCATCGTAAGTGATATTTTCGATAATGTAATGGTAGACATTTTCAACGAAATTCAGGTCGTCTGAGGATTCTTCCGATAACTGGACTGCATGTTTTACCGTCTCGCTGTCCTGAGTGTACCAGGAGTACTGGTTGGGATACAGAAAAGGTTTAAACTCATCGTTTAAGGTGATTTCTATATCGTGGGCAAACGCCATGGCGTACATGTCATCGTAAGCGTGTTCCAGCACCTCAATGTGGTAGGCGCCGTTTCCCCCTGTGAGGGGCAGTGTCTCATAAGTGCCGCTGGCAGTCAGGGTGTACGTATACTGGGTCAAATCAGGTATGGTAATCTGTACTTTTACCTTGTCCGCACCGCCTGCATACTGGACCATGATGTAGCCTTCTCCCGTATTGGACGCATCAATGGAGATGGTTTCATTTCCGTATACAACGGTACCGTCCGCCGAAGGAAGCAGAAACTCCCGGACACTTTTTCTCTTTTTGCCAGAGTCAGGTTTTTTAGTTTCTTCTGCTGTTTTTCCGCTTTTCTCAGAAGCGGCGGTGTCGCGGCCGCATCCTGACAAGACAGAGGATGCAATGAGAATAAAAAGCAGCGTGCGGATTACATGTGTTTTTCCATTCATCTTCACAACCTTCCTTTTTTCTAAAAGACCAGCCTGATTAAAATCATGAAGTTTTGGGCAGGACTGATCCTATGATTGATTTCAGAATTTATGAAGCACTGTGCTGGTGCCGATATAATGATTAGAGCGTCAAATGTCCTTTAATAATGGAGCACTGGTTTTATTTTGCCATATGTGAAGTGATTTATCAAGAAGTTTTTATGCTGCCGGCGGGCCAGTGGACAGTAATACTCAAGAGCATACGTATTTGCCAAATGATTTGCTGTTCTGCTTGAAACAGTGAAGGCCTGCTGGCAAATCATTTGGCTCGCGGGTATATCAGTAACGTTTTGCGGATTTGCCGCGAGAGAGGGGCTTTATGGTTTTTACATGGATCGGAGATGTGGGGCCGCTTCTGGAAGATGCCTGCTATGAGAGGTATTATCAGCAGCTGCCGGATTTTAGAAAGGAGAAGGCGGGGAAATACCGTTCAGCCCAGGACCGGGCGCTGAGCGCGGGAGCCTGGATTTTATGGCAGAGGGCAAGACAGCGGCACCATCTGCCAGAGCAGGGGCCTTTTAACTTGTCCCACTCAGGACGGTATGTCATGTGTTCCGCTCAGATAGAGGGGGACGGGCAGGCGCAGGTGGGGTGCGATGTACAGCAGATGCAGAGCTTTCGGGAAGGGGTGGCCAGGAGGTTTTTCTGTCCTGGGGAGTATGGGCATATTCAGAGCATGGATGATACCAGGGACCGGACAGAATTGTTTTACCGTTACTGGGTGCTGAAAGAGAGCTTTATGAAAGCCGTGAGGAAAGGGATGGCCATGGGGCTGGATTCTTTTGAGTTTCATATGGCAGAGGGGGCATGTCCGGTGCTGAAAACTTGTCCCAGGCCCTATAGAAAAGAGGATTACTTCTTTCGGGAGTTTGATCTGCAGTCTTACCGGGCGGCTGTCTGCTCCAGCGACCCGGATATTGATTCCAGGCTGCAGTGGGTGGATTTTTAAGACACGCTTTATGAGAGGGAGTTATTCTTTTTCTTTCATACAGTCGTCTTCCCGGATTTCCACCAAAATGATGTCTTCGCCGATTTGGCAGATGCATTCCCAGGGAATGATGTACTCGCTGTCCCGGCCCAGAAAGCCGCAGATGCGCCCCGGTCCGGGAATAATCAGGGCGGTGAGCTTTCCGGTCTTGGGGTTGAATTCCACATCTGTGGGGCATCCCAGGCTTTTGCAGGTGCAGGTGTTGATTACGTCTTTTTGTTTTAATTCACATACACGCATAGAAAGTCCTTTGTTTTTGGGGTTGATGTTATACTATATGTGGGGAGGACGGAAAAGATGACGGGGGACACACTGTGCTTGACGGGGGCGGGGAGTCTATATTATTATAAGAACATGAAATAGATAACGGGAAAGTTTGGTTATGGAACGGGAGGTGCAGCATGAGATGTCCTTTTTGTAATCAGGAGAATACCAGGGTGGTGGATTCCAGGCCGGTGGAGGAGAATAATTCCATACGCCGCAGAAGGCTGTGTGACATGTGCGGCAAGCGCTTTACTACTTATGAAAAGGTAGAGACGATTCCGTTAATTGTGATTAAGAAAGATATGGGGCGGGAGCAGTATAAGCGGTCCAAGGTGGAGGACGGTGTGCTGAGGGCCTGTTATAAGCGGCCTATTTCCGCAGAGCAGGTGGCGGAGGCTGTGGACGCTGTGGAGACCAGGATTTTCAATGAGGGGGAGAGGGAGATCCCCAGTTCCCGGATTGGAGAGCTTGTGATGGAACAACTGAAGGCTCTGGACGGAGTGGCCTATGTGCGGTTCGCTTCCGTGTATAGAGAGTTTAAAGATGTGAATACTTTTATGGATGAATTGAAGAAAATTTTAGAGTAAGAAGAAAAATTTAGAGTAAAATAACTCTTGCCAAAACCTGTACATGCAGGTACAATGGGTGAGGAACTGACCTCCTATTTATCTGGCGGCAGTTTCTAAGACAATTATATAATGAGAGAATGAATCTGTATATGCCGCAGTGATAGAAAAGGCGGCAGGAATGGAGGAAATCATGAAGAAGTTTCAGGCACGTATGTTATGTGTACCTGTACTGGCTCTGACTCTTGTACTGGGCGGCTGCTCAGGCGGGAAGGCACAGCCGGACAAAACGGACTCTCCGGCAGAAAGCAGCTCTCAGAACGATTCCACAGAATCTTCCCAGGAAGATTCCATTGTAGTAGGAATTCCCCAGGATCTTGGGGACAGTCTTGACCCTCATGTATCAGAGATGGCAGGAACCAGAGAAATCCTATTTAATGTTTACGAAGGTCTGGTAAAACCAGACACAGAAGGTAATCTCGTCGATGCCGTGGCAAGTTCCCACACCATTTCAGAGGATCATAAGACGTACACGTTCACGCTGAGGGAAGGTGTAAAATTCCACAATGGGGCAGACGTTTCGGTCGACGATGTTAAATATTCTATTGAACGGTGCGCCGATACGTCAGAGGGGGAACCTTTGGTATCGGCGTTTTCTGCGATTTCTGAGGTAAATACCCCGGATGAGAAGACTGTTGAGATTGTTCTGAAAGAGGCTGACACGGAATTCCTTGCTTATCTGACTACAGCGGTTGTTCCCAAAGACAGCGAGGATTTGGACACCCAGCCGGTGGGGACGGGACCTTTTATGTTTGTTTCCCGTATCCCCCAGGAAAATATTATTGTGGAAAGGTTTGAGGACTACTGGGGCGGACCTGCCAAGCTCGGCCAGGTTACGTTTAAAGTGCTGAAGGATTCCAATGCGATTTTGACCAGTTTAAAAGGCGGCTCTGTGGATATGTGTTTCCATCTGAATTCCACACAGGTGGCTGAGCTGGAGAACGATTTCCGTATCTTTGAGGGAAATATGAATCTGGTACAGGCCCTTTACCTGAATAATCAGGAGGAGCCCCTCAATGACGTGAAAGTGCGCCAGGCGCTGTGTTATGCAGTGAATGCCCAGGAAGTGATGGATATGATCTCAGACGGAAAGGGCACTGCTGTGGGCACCAGTATGTTTCCTGCTTTTGGCAAATATGATGTGCCGGAACTGGCCCATATGTACGACCAGAACATAGAGAAGGCGAAGAAACTGCTGAAAGAAGCAGGGTATGAGAATGGGTTTACGCTGACCATTACGGTTCCTTCTAATTATCAGCAGCATGTGGAGACTGCCCAGATTCTGGCGGAACAGCTGAAGCAGATATCCGTAAACGCGGAAATTGAGCTGATTGAGTGGGACAGCTGGCTCAGTGATGTGTACATGGACCGGAAATTCCAGTCCACCGTGGTGGGGGTTGACGCCAAGACACTCACAGCCCGGGCTATGCTGGAGCGGTTTGTATCTGATAATGACAGCAATTTCATTAATTTTAATAATCAGGAGTACGACGATTTATTCCAGCAGGTGCTGGAGACAGCGGACGATGCCCAGCAGGTAAAATGCTATCAGAGGATGGAAGAGATCCTGGCGGAAGACGCGGCAAATGTATATATTCAGGATATGGCAGACTTTGTGGCACTGTCGCCTGCGTTTGACGGGTATGAGTTTTACCCGCTGTATGCCCTGGATATGTCAAAAATATATCCGGTGGAAGAATAGATGACTGGAAAAGCCAGGAGGATAGGGCATTGAAATATTTGACGAAAAAATTTTGCACTCTCATTATAACATTGTTGGCTGTCTCTTTGCTGTCTTTTCTGGCTTTTCAGATTATTCCCGGGGATGCGGCTGTGTCCAGGCTGGGCACTGGCGCCACCCAGGAAAAGGCTGCCAAGCTCCGCCGGGAGATGGGGCTGGACCGTCCTGTGATGGAGCGGTACGGCAGCTGGCTGAAAGATTTTGTCCAGGGGGATATGGGAGAATCTTACACCTATTCCCTGCCGGTTGCGGGTATGATTAAGGAAAAGCTGCCGGTGACGCTGGCCATTGCCGGAATGTCTTTTTTCTTTATGCTTGCGGTATCTATTCCCCTTGGCCTTCTGGCCGGGAGATACGGGGGCAGGCTGCCGGACCGGATTTTGACAGTCTGTAACCAGATTGTGATGGCGGTTCCGGGTTTTTTTATGGGAATTTTGCTGACCTGCGTGTTTGGGCTGGTGCTCCACTGGTTTACGCCGGGGGGATATGTGTCTTATCAGGAAAGCCCCAGCGGCTTTTTCGGCTATCTGGTATTTCCTGCCATAGCCATCGCCCTGCCCAAGTGTGCTATGGGTGTGAAGCTGTTGCGAAGTTCTGTGATCGGGGAGCTGCAGCAGGACTATGTGCGGACTGCCTACAGCCGGGGAAACAGTCCCAGACAGGTGTTGTACGGCCATGTGCTGAAGAATTCTCTGCTTCCGGTAATCACTTTCTGGGCTCTGGCCATTGCGGATATTATGGCTTCCAGTATGATTCTGGAACAGGTATTTACAGCGCCGGGGATTGGCACTTTGCTGGTGCAGTCCATTTCCAACAGGGATTATCCGGTGGTGCAGGCTGTGATTGTGCTGATTGCCGGGCTGGTGGTGGTGATTAACTTCCTGGTGGATCTTTTGTATGGAGTGATTGACCCCCGCATTAATATGAAGGGGGAAGGATAGACGTGAAGGTGAGAAAAAATTATAATTTGATTCTGGGCATCAGTCTGGCTGGGGTTATGATGGTATTTATGCTGGCTGGACTGTTTTATACGCCCTATGACCCGGAGGCCATGGATCAGGCTCTTAAATTTGCGCCGGCAAGCTTTGCCCATCCCTTTGGGTGTGACCAGTTCGGGAGAGATGTGTTCAGCAGAGTGCTTCAGGGCAGCGGCACCACATTTTTTGTGGCAGCGGGAACATTGATTCTGGGAGGCGGGCTGGGAGCCCTGCTGGGACTGTTTACCGGGTATTTCGGCGGCTGGCCTGATGAGCTGCTCATGCGGTTCAATGACCTGGTGGCAGCGTTTCCCGGCATTTTGCTGGCTCTGGTGTTTATCAGTATTCTGGGCCCTGGGAAGTATAATGTGATTCTGGCCCTGGGCATTGTGTTTATCCCCAGCTTTGCCAGGATTGTGAGAAGCCAGGTAATCGTCCACAAGGATATGGATTATGTGAAAAGCGCCCGTCTCATGGGCTGTGGGCGGATGCGGATTTTATTTGTACACATTCTGCCCAATATTAAAGGTACATTATTTTCAGCGCTGGCCATTGGGTTTAACAATGCGGTGCTGTCAGAAGCGGGCATGAGTTACTTAGGCATCGGGGTACAGCCGCCTGATGCCAGCATGGGAAGAATGCTCTCTGAGGCCCAGGCTTATATCTTCACTGCTCCGGGGAGCGTGCTGTTTCCAGGACTGGTGATTATATTGATGGTCCTGGGATTCGGGCTGCTCAGCGACGGCTGTAATATCTGATGGGAGGCTGCGGGATGCTGAAAATGAATCATGTGACAATTACGTTTCAGGACGTGAATCCCCCCCAGCAGGTGGTGGAGGATTTCTCCCTGTCCTTGGAGCCTGGGGAGATCGTGGGGATTGTGGGAGAATCCGGTTCCGGAAAGACCATGACGGCGCTTTCTCTCATGGGGCTTTTGAAGCGGGATGCCCACATTACAAAGGGCAGTATGAACTTTATGGGAAAAGATCTGGCTTCCCAGACTCAAAAAGGGTGGGAGGCCATACGGGGAAAAGAAATCAGTATGATTTTCCAGGAGCCCATGACTTCTCTGAATCCGGTTCTCACCATCGGCAGGCAGATGGAGGAAAACCTGCGGCTTCATACTTCTTTGGACAAGAAGGAACGGTATCACAAAGCCCTGGATATGATGGGGAAAGTGGGGCTTCCTCAGCCGGAGAGGCTGTACGGACAGTACCCCCATCAGCTTTCCGGGGGGATGCGCCAGAGGGTGATGATCGGGGCCGCGTTAATCGGAAATCCTAAGCTGATGATTGCCGATGAGCCTACAACGGCACTGGATGTGACCATTCAGGCGCAGATTCTGGCTCTTTTAAAGGAGATGAACCGGGAATTTGGGACAGCTATTTTGTTCATTTCCCATGACCTGCGGGTGATACGGTCCATCTGCAGCCGGGTGGTGGTGATGCATCAGGGAAAAATGGTGGAGTCCGGGCATGTACAGGAAGTGATGGAGAAGCCCAAGGAGGAGTATACCAGACGGCTGCTGGCGTCCATTCCCCGCCGGGACTGCAGCCTGCGCAGACATAGAGAGGAGCGGCTGAGACAGTGATAAATCAAGAAGAACTGGTGTTGGAAGTGCGCCATCTGGAAGCCGGGTACGGCAGGGGGCGGAAATACCACCAGGTGCTGTATGATGTGGATTTCTGCCTGAAAAAAGGGGAGATTCTGGGACTGGTAGGTGAGAGCGGCTGCGGCAAATCCACCTTGAGCAAAACGATTCTGGGGTTTGTCCCGGCAAAAAAGGGGCAGGTGGTTCACTATACCAGCCGGCCTCAGATGATTTTCCAGGACCCCTTTGGCTCTTTGAATCCCGGGAAAAAAGTGGGATGGATTCTGGAGGAGCCACTGAGATTCCAGAAAGAAAAATTGTCAGAGGGGCAGCGGAGGCAGCGGGTGGAGGCCATGGCAGAGAAAGTGGGGCTGGACAAAAAGCTTCTGGGACGGTATCCCCGGGATTTAAGCGGGGGTCAGAGGCAGCGGGTGAGCATTGCCATTTCTCTGATTCAGGGTTCTCAGCTGATTCTGGCAGACGAGCCGGTGTCCGCGCTGGATGTGACCATTCAGCGGCAGATTATGGAATTGATGCTGGGGCTGCAGGAAGAGATGAATCTGTCTTATCTGTTTATCTCCCATGATCTGGATGTGATCTATCAGATGTGTGACCGGGTGATGGTCATGGAGAAGGGCAGGATTGTGGAATCCGGGCCTGTGGAGCAGATTTACCGGGAGCCGGAGCATCCTTATACCAGGGTGCTGCTGGAGGCTTCTCTTTAAAAAAATGCCGGCCAGCCAATCTTCAATACGCTTTAAATCCTCCCATGCTGCAGGGAGGATTTCTACTTTACATGTCATGGATTCTCTCCTTCAATCGTTTCCTGGCGTCTGAAATGCTGAGAGTATCGGCCCCCTGGATACGCTCTTGTTCTGCGCGTAATACATTGGATCGGAGCTGCAGCATTTGCTCCCGCTGTTCGAAAGCGTCAATGCTCATGACCACCAAGTCGCCTTCTCCATTTTTGGTAATGTAAATGGGTTCTTTTGTCTCTTTGGCCATATTTGAAATGGAAGTGTAATCATTTCGCAGGGCGGCAGATGCTTTTATAATCATTTATGTCTCCTTTATATCTTTATTATATTGGAATTATATCTTATTTTTCCTATATAGTAAAGAGCATGAAAGAATTGCAGGCAGATTGACGAGTTATCTCCTCGTGGTAT
>CANSYV010000048.1 GCA_947651335.1 uncultured Lachnospiraceae bacterium | reverse complement strand
CAGTGATAATGAGACTTACTGCAATTTATATTATCAAAATGGTACGGCGCTGACCAATGATGATTTTGGATATCTTCAGGCAGGGAGCAATCTTTTAACGTCCCTGAGGGATGCGGATATTGGTGAGGGATTCAGCTATGAACAGGTAGAAAAGGATTTTGCGGACGGCAGGTCCGGGCAGGTGTCCTTCAGCCATCAAGGGCTTCAGGAGGATCTCTGCTATATCCCGGTGGAGGGTACAAGCTGGATGCTGACAATCCTGATTCAGGATAGTGTGATCAGCAGCCAGATCAGCTCCATCAGTTCCAAAATGATGAGCCATAGCGCCATTCAGATTATCGTTACCATGATTACTATGAGCCTGGTGTTTTTCGCGCTGATTGTCCAGGACAGGAAGAATGCAAAACTTCTTCTGGAACAGGAAAAGGCAGATGGAGACAGAATCAGGGACGCGTATATGCAGATTGAGCGGCAGCAGGCCGCTATGAAAAATATTCAGGCTGCCATGGGGTCCGGGCCATGGAGTATGGAATTTGATGAGAATGCAGAGCTGGTATCCTGTACATGGACGGATGTATTCCGGAAGATGCTGGGATATGAAAGCGAGGAGGACTTTCCCAATCGGCTGGAATCCTGGTCAGATTTGCTGCATGAGGAAGACCGGGAATGGGTGCTGAGGGAATACTGGGATACAGTGAGAGACTATACAGATGAAAAGACTTATGATGTGGAGTATCGTGTGCTGACGAAAAATGCCGGATGGAGATGGTTTCACGCGGCGGGGAGGCTGTCCAGGCGGCAGGACGGATCGCCGGTGACTTTTGTGGGTCTTTTCATGGATATTGACGATGAGAAGCGGATGGAGGCCCAGCTGAAGCAGCAGAAAATAGAATTGGAGGATGCTCTGGCGGCGGCTCAGCATGCCAATCGGGCGAAGACTACATTTCTCAACAATATGTCCCACGATATCCGGACGCCTATGAATGCCATCATCGGCTTTACATCCCTTGCGGCAGCCCACATTGATAACGTGGAACAAGTGCAGGATTATCTGTCTAAGATCACCACGTCCAGCAATCATCTGCTCAGCCTGATTAATGATGTGCTGGATATGAGCCGTATCGAGAGCGGAAAGGTAAAGATTGAGGAGAAGGAAGCTTCTCTTCCGGAGATTATGCATGACCTGAAGACCATTGTACAGGCGGACATTACATCTAAGCAGCTGGAATTCTATATTGATACAGCGGATGTGATCCACGAGAATGTGCTGTGCGATAAACTGAGATTGAATCAGGTTCTGCTAAACCTGCTCAGCAATGCCATGAAGTTTACAAAACCCGGCGGCATTGTCAGCGTCTGTGTCCGGCAGAAAGGAAGTGCGCCAAAAGGCTGTGCGTCCTATGAATTCCAGGTGAAAGACACGGGAATCGGGATGAGCCGGGAGTTCTTAGAGCATGTGTTTGAGCCTTTTGAGCGGGAGAGAACCAGCACAGTCAGTGGAATCCAGGGCACAGGGCTTGGTATGGCAATTACTAAGAATATAGTGGATATGATGGGAGGTTCGATTTTTGTTGAGAGTGAAGTAGGCAAAGGAACGTCCTTTACCGTATCTTTGCAGTTTAAGACCTGTTCCGGTCCTGTAAGGCGGGAGGCGATCCCAGAGCTGAAAGGGCTTCGGGCGCTGGTGGCTGATGATGACTTTAATACCTGTTCCAGTGTGACGAAGATGCTTTCCACCATCGGCATGCGGCCTGACTGGACCACCTCCGGCAAGGAAACCGTGCTTCGGGCCAGGCTGGCCAAGGAGCAGAATGATGAGTACGCTGTCTATATGATAGACTGGCTGATGCCGGATATGAACGGAGTTGAGGTGGTCAGACGCATCCGCAAGGTGATTGCAGATGAGACACCTATTATTATTCTGACTGCCTATGACTGGTCAGATATTGAGGAGGAGGCAAAAAAGGCAGGCGTTACCGCTTTCTGCGCTAAGCCGGTCTTTTTATCAGAACTCAGAAAGATTCTGGAGGAACCGTTTACGGTGCACAGTACAGCCAGTGACATTCCGGAAGATGATATTATTTTCGAGGGAAAAAGAATTCTTTTGGTGGAGGACAATGAGCTGAATCAGGAAATTGCAGTGGAGATTCTGCGGGAAGCGGGATTCCAGGTGGAGACAGCCGATGACGGCGCGGCTGCGGTGGAAAGGCTGAAAACAGCCAGACCCGGGCAGTACGACCTGGTGCTGATGGATATCCAGATGCCCATTATGAATGGATACGAGGCAGCAGAACGCATCCGGAAATTAGAACATACGGAAATTTCAAATATTCCGATTATAGCCATGACTGCCAATGCCTTTGAGGAGGATAAAAAACAGGCGCTGGATGCAGGCATGGATGGACATATAGCCAAACCCATTGATATTCCGGAGTTGATGGAAATGCTGAGGAATATCCTGAAAAACGCGTAATATAAAAGAGAACCAGTATCGTCAGGGATGCCGGTTCTCTTTATTTAGGCTGTTTCAAAAATGCTTTAGTAATTACCCTTTAAGACAATATGGGATTCGCCGTTTCCTCCGCCTGGCTGATAAGGGCCAAAACCAACGATTACATTTTTGTTTTTCAGATAAAACTGAAATTTGGAGATTTTGATCTGATTCAGTTCTTTCCTTGCGTAGGAATCTGATTTCTTTGCAGGAAATTTATTGAAATATTTGTTGATAATCTTTTGTTTTACAGCCTTGGCATTTCCGGGCACTACGTCTGCGACAGTTAATTTCTTTCCGGTTTTGACATTAAAAGTCATTCCGTCTGTCCAGCCGTTATGAACGCCGCCTGCATACCATTCATGGTGAAAACAAAAGGATACATATCTTTGCTTGTTATAGGTTACTTTGCATGATGTGGTGGAAAAATATGAACCTTGCATGGCGGAATTGGATTTGCCAGCCGATTCTACATACCCGGCAAGGGCTTTTTTGTCTTTTAGAGATGCCCGGTACCCCTTTTTCAGCGCATTGTTGATTTTCTTAATTGCTTTTGTTTTACCCTTTAACTGGGGCAGCTGATACTCATATCTGCCTGTGACAGGCTTGCCTGTTCCATAATTTTTGGTATACTTGTGAATGGTGTAAGGGTATCGGTTCGATGTAGTGATACCGGATGCCTGTACTTCTGCAGTCCCTGTACTGCACCATGCGGCCAGTACCAGTGCAGCCAGCAGAAATAATTTGCATATGTTCCATGATTTCATGATCATCCCCTCCTTGGAAGTCGTTTTGTATAAATACAGTTTCTGTCATTTTATCACATTTTCCGCTGCAGTGCCAACAGAATATAACAAGAGGGATTCTTCTCATAAACTGTTAAGGATTAAAGCAGCCCCTGAGATCATCAGCATGATAATCACACACTTTCTGACAGCTTTTTCGTCCAGTATCCGGCTGCTCAGCATACCAAGTGCCAGTCCGGCCAGCATAAACGGCAGGAGAGCGGCGGCCTGTTTCAGCAGGTCAAAGGTCAGGATGCCCCACCAGGCATATAGAAACATGCGCAGGGTGTTTTCCACCAGGAAGACCATGCAGATATTGGCTTTGAACGAACTGGTGTTATCAGTAACTCTGTTCAGATATGCCCCCAGCAGAGCACCGATTCCATACAAGCCGCACAGAAGTCCGGAGAGGATGCCTATGGTGATTAAAACTGCCCTGGATGGTTTTGTTTTTTGGGAATGCAGTTCCCGTATCAGCATTTCCAGGCCAATGAAAATGATGATGATACCGAAGATGATCTTGATGATACCAGTATCGGCGTTTTTCAAAAATAAAATGCCGGGAATGCTGCCTGCTATTACCATGCAGGCCAGGGACAGGCAGATGTTCCATTGGATGGACCGGCGCTCTTTCCATGCCAGGATTATATTGGAGGGATACCCCAGAATCAATTCCACTGGGGAAATATTTACGTTGGCCGTGTGAAAGCTTAATATGGTTGTGAACACTAACGTGTTGGCAAAGCCGCATAAGCCTTTGATAAAAAAGGCGCAGAGTGACGCTGTTATCCACCAGAGCATTTTGGACTCCTTTTTGTGACGCTGTTTTTGGCAATAATACTATGATTATATCACTGGCGGGCAGGTTTGGAAAGCGCCGGGAAAACTTTCTGTAATCTTTCGCAATCATTCGTTTTCCTATTGCCGTTTTTCTCCAGGTTGATTATAATAAGTAGAACGGTTGAATGGTTGTTGAAAAGGAGAAGAACATGGCGAAACGAACAGACATACACAAAGTACTGATTATTGGTTCTGGTCCGATTATCATCGGGCAGGCATGTGAATTTGACTATTCGGGCACGCAGGCGTGTAAGGCGCTGCGCAGTCTGGGCTACGAGATTGTGCTGGTGAATTCCAATCCCGCCACGATTATGACAGACCCGGAGATGGCGGATGTGACGTACATTGAGCCTTTGAATGTGGAGAGGCTGGAGAGAATCATCAGGAAAGAGCGTCCCGATGCCCTGCTCCCCAACCTGGGCGGCCAGTCTGGACTGAATCTCTGTGCAGAGCTTCATAAAGAGGGGATTCTGGAAAAGTATGGGGTAAAGGTAATCGGGGTCCAGGTGGATGCCATTGAGCGGGGAGAAGACCGTATTGAGTTTAAGAATGCAATGGACAAGCTGGGCATTGAGATGGCCCGCAGTGAAGTGGCTTACAGTGTGGAGGAAGCGCTTCAGATAGCCGGGCGTCTGGGGTATCCGGTGGTGCTGCGCCCTGCCTATACCATGGGCGGTGCAGGCGGCGGACTTGTCTACAATAAAGAGGAACTGAAAACTGTCTGCGCCCGTGGGCTTCAGGCCAGTCTGGTGGGGCAGGTGCTGGTGGAAGAATCCATCCTGGGATGGGAGGAGCTGGAGCTGGAGGTGGTCAGAGATTCCGAGAACAATATGATCACAGTCTGCTTCATTGAAAATATCGACCCGCTGGGCGTGCACACAGGCGACTCTTTCTGTGCGGCCCCCATGCTGACCATTTCCGAGGAATGCCAGAAGCGGCTCCAGGAACAGGCTTACCGGATTGTGGAATCTGTACAGGTAATCGGGGGCACCAATGTGCAGTTTGCCCATGACCCGGTGTCTGACAGGGTGGTGGTCATTGAGATTAACCCCAGGACATCCCGTTCTTCGGCGCTGGCATCCAAGGCCACAGGGTTTCCCATTGCGCTGGTATCGGCCATGCTGGCGGCAGGGCTCACACTGAAAGACATTCCCTGCGGAAAGTACGGCACCCTGGACCGTTATGTGCCTGACGGGGATTATGTGGTGATCAAGTTCGCCCGCTGGGCCTTTGAGAAATTCAAAGGAGTGGAGGACAAGCTGGGGACACAGATGCGGGCCGTGGGCGAGGTTATGAGCATTGGAAAAACCTACAAAGAGGCTTTCCAGAAGGCCATCCGCAGTCTGGAGACCGGGCGTTACGGGCTGGGCCATGCCAAAAATTTTGACACTTTGACAAAGGAAGAGCTGCTGCGCATGCTGATTACCCCTTCCAGTGAGCGGCATTTTGTCATGTATGAGGCTCTGAGAAAGGGCGCGTCTGTGGAGGAAATCTATGAGATTACCAAAGTAAAACGGTATTTCATTGAACAGATGAAAGAGCTGGTGGAGGAAGAAGAACAGATTCTCACATTCCGGGGCAGCGCTTTGCCGGACGAACTGCTCACAGCTGCCAAGAAAGACGGTTTCTCCGATAAATATATCAGCCAGCTTCTGGAAGTTCCAGAGGAGGACATCCGTAACCAGAGGACAAATCTGGGTGTGGAGGAAGCATGGGAGGGGGTTCATGTAAGCGGAACCCAGGACAGCGCTTACTATTATTCTACTTACAATGCTCCGGATAAGAACCCGGTGTCAGAGGGAAAACCAAAGATTATGATTCTGGGGGGCGGCCCCAACCGTATTGGTCAGGGAATCGAGTTTGACTACTGTTGTGTCCATGCCTCTCTGGCGCTGAAGAAGCTGGGCTTTGAGACCATTATTGTAAACTGTAATCCAGAGACGGTATCCACGGACTATGATACTTCGGACAAGCTGTATTTTGAGCCGCTGACCCTGGAGGATGTGCTGAGTATCTACAGGAAAGAGAAGCCTGTGGGCGTTATTGCCCAGTTTGGCGGCCAGACGCCGCTGAATCTGGCGGCAGACCTGGAGAAAAACGGGGTCCGCATATTAGGAACTTCCCCGTCTGTCATTGATATGGCGGAAGACAGGGACAGCTTCCGGGCCATGATGGATAAGCTGCAGATTCCCATGCCTGAGTCCGGCATGGCGGCTGATGTGGCAGAAGCGCTTAAAATCGCGGAGAAAATTGGCTATCCGGTGATGGTACGGCCCTCTTATGTGCTGGGAGGCCGGGGTATGGAAGTGGTCTATGATGAAGAAAGCATGACCCAGTATATGAATGCGGCTGTGGGCGTGACTCCTGACCGTCCCATTCTCATCGACCGTTTTCTGAACCATGCCACAGAGTGCGAGGCCGATGCCATCAGCGACGGCACCCATGCCTTTGTGCCTGCGGTTATGGAACACATAGAGCTGGCGGGGGTGCATTCCGGTGATTCCGCCTGTATTATTCCTTCTGTACACATTTCTGAGGAGAATGTGAAGACCATCAAGGAATACACCCGGAAAATCGCAGAGGAGATGCATGTGGAAGGGCTGATGAATATGCAGTACGCCATCGAGAACGGGCGTGTCTACGTGCTGGAGGCCAACCCGAGAGCGTCCCGCACGGTGCCTCTGGTATCGAAAGTCTGCAATATACGCATGGTTCCCCTGGCCACGGAGATTATCACCTCCCAGCTGACAGGCAGGCCGTCTCCGGTGCCGGAACTGAAAGAACAGAACATTCCCTACTACGGGGTGAAAGAGGCGGTGTTCCCCTTCAATATGTTCCAGGAAGTGGACCCGATTCTGGGGCCGGAGATGCGCTCCACAGGAGAAGTGCTGGGTCTGTCTGATTTTTACGGAGAGGCTTTCTATAAGGCGCAGGAGGCGGCGGGTATGAAACTGCCTCTGAAGGGAAAGGTTTTGATTTCTGTGAACAGGAAGGACAAAGCGGAAGTGGCGGAAGTGGCGAAGCATTTCCATGAGTGCGGCTTTGAGATTGCCGCCACGGGAGCTACCTGTGAACTGATACAAGAGGCAGGCATCCCGGCCCGTCTGGTGAAAAAGCTGTACGAGGGACGGCCTCATGTGCTGGATATGATTACCAATGGGGAGTTTGATTTGATTATCAATTCTCCGGTGGGCAAAGACAGCGTCAATGACGACAGTTATCTCAGAAAGGCGGCAGTGAAGGCGAGGGTTCCCTATATGACCACCATTGCCGCGGCCCGGGCAACAGCCAGCGGAATCTTTTATGTGCGGACACACGAGAGCGGACAGGTGAGCTCTCTGCAGGAACTGCACGGACAGATTCATGATAAATAGTTCCGACGACCCTGCGGCGGCATTTTGTTCAGCAGCAAGGAAGCTGAAAAACAGGGTACAATAACTGAGTATAGAAAAAGGACTGTGGGGGAATAACTGACCTGCACCATATATGGTGTATTCGTTTTCCCACAGTCCTTTTTGTTTCTCAAGTCCGAAGTCCGCAGCGATTATTTACGAATTATCTATAGTTTTAATTGGTCTTTGGTGTAATAGCCGCTGTCCACAAGGACATCCTTATAATTTTTCGAGTCCACCATTTCCGTACCGCACAGATAAGAGGGGACTGCCTTGGTTCCGTTTTTATACTGCTTGTTGTCATTGGTCACAGGTTTCTGGCCCTGCATACAGTCCACAGCCATGTCAGCGCACTGCTGGGCCAGCTGGCGGGTATCGCGGAACACAGACATTGCCTGATAGCCGCTTAATATGTCAGTGACAGCGGACAGCTGGGCATCCTGCCCGGTAACCAGCGGCCAGTCATCTCCCTGGGAGTAAGATCTGTTCTCCAGGGCTGTGCGGACGCCGTAGGCCAGAGTGTCTGAGGACGTACAGGCAATGTCCAGATGGCCGTCCAGATAATTGGCGTCCAGCAGTGCTTCGCAGTTTTTCTGGGAAGTCTCCTGGGATTCATAGAGAATGGCAGTGTCTTCAAATTTAGTCCGTCCGGATTTGCACACCAGGGTACCGGCATCCAGATAAGGTTTTAAAACCTCCATGATTCCCTGATGAACCATTTTTGCACTGTAATCCTGGGGGTCTCCCATAAAAAATTCAATGGTGCAGGGCTTTGATTTGTCGTCGGAAGAAATCTTTTCCAGATTCTTTTCCTGAACAATATATTCTCCAATCTGCCTTCCAGCCTGCAGATTATCGAATCCTGCGTAATAGTCCACCGCGTCGGTGTCCATAACCAGGCGGTCATAGGAAATGACAGGAATTTCTTTTTCTTTCGCCTGTTCCAGACCCTCAGCCAACTCTGCGGAAGGAACC
>CANSYV010000047.1 GCA_947651335.1 uncultured Lachnospiraceae bacterium | reverse complement strand
CACAAGATATTGCGTCGATGCACCACATCGACTACATATCTTGTAGTACGAATCTCCGAAAAATTATCTCACCAATGAAAATGGACTTTTGACGCTCTAATCATGTAATAAGGAACTGTAGAAAAATAACTGACACATCTCACTTGACATCGCCTGAAAGCCCGAGCCATTCCGTTACTGTTTCTACAGCATAGCCTACTCCCCGTGCAATTTTTTCAACATCCACCCCCAATTTATAAAAGTTTCTGGCATCCTCCTTTGCCTGCATCAATCTTCCCTGTGATTCTGATTCTGTCCTCATTTCCTGAATCGCCTGGCACACATCAACCACCTCGTCATCTTTATCATATTTTATACCTGAATTTGTAATTACTTCAATCACATCGGCTGCCCTGCGCTCCACTTCACGGAAACGCTTTTCATTGGCCGCCAATACCCTGCTTAAATTTTCCTTGTCCTTCGAATATTTGATGAACAGCATGACTTCCCGCAGGCTGGACTGGAATTTCATAATCTCCGCATCCTGCATCAGCACCGGGGCGATCAGCCGCACATGGTAATTGTCCATGCAGGCAAGCACATCCGGATCTGACACATCCATCATGTCAAACAGGCTTAACGGCCCATCCCACTCTTCTGATCCGAAAAATATGGTCACCGTGATGGATGGTATCAGTCTGTCTCCTGCCCAGAAACCGCTTAAGAATTCACCCGCGTTTGGTGTTTTCCCGCCTTTTTCCGCAGACGTTTCCCCCTGCTCCTTTTTCCGCTTCATTTCCTTACGGTGTGACTTTGCCGCCTCTTCCACCTGCCCTGCGTACTCCAGCGCATCATAGAGATTGTTCTTCACAGCCATAGCATAATGAATCTCTGCTTGGTTCTCCGCACCATAAAGGACATATTCCATCTTCCCATCCGTCATTGCGGCATACAGTTTCTGCACATCACGGAATTTCTGGACGGGAACCACAGCACCATCCGCGCCATATGGCAGTGCAATTTTAGTGGAATCACGCTCCGTAAGCTGCTCCGGAAGGATCACCTGCCGCCGCCGTATATATAGTAATTGAAAATGTCGGCAAACACGCCTGCATCTTTTACATAATCTTTTATAACCGTATCTGCTTTCATCAGCATCCACTACCTTTCTGCATGGATTTATGGCAGGCGTTTCTTCAAATCCTCTCCCCTGCCACGGTTTCATTATACTAAAGAAACTCCTTTTCTTCAAGCGTATCTAAATTGATTTCTCTTCTTCAAAGGAAAGCTGCCTGCTGAAAAAGGCAGCGTCGGATATAAAAAGACCCATGGACAAGACGGCGGCCGCGGCCTTTCTGGAAATACAGGGGCGGAATCTCCGGAAGGTGGGGACGGATGAAAGAAAAGGAGTGTGGTATGATTGGAAGAACTAAGACAAGGCGCAGCAGCCGGTTCCCCGGTGGAGGAAGGGAGGCTATCCGGACTGCCGCTTTAATTTATAGTTCATTAAATAGGATAATTCCGCTTTATTATCTGCAGACAGCTTTTTATAAGCTGACAGAAAATCGAAGTCTGTCTTTGATAATTCCATAATGTTCTCAACAGGGATATGCTTGGCGCGCAGATGGCGTAGGACAGTAAGCCCCTGCTCGCTGGCGGAGGTGCCTTCGGAATGACGGGATGCCGGGTGCGAGCCGATGACCAGTTCATCCAGAGAAATTTTGTAATACTGGGCAATCAATAAAAGGGTATTGATATCCGGGGTTCTTTTGCCGCATTCAAAGTATGAATAATTGGAACGGCTGAGGTTCAGATCCGCACAGAGCTGCTTCTGTGTCAGATTGTGTTTCTGCCTCAGTTCCAGTAATTTTAAACTAAGCCGGTTTCTCTCCATATATTCACCCCGCTTTGCTGCTGTATGCTTTGTACGTTTCATTACATTCAAATACACTGATAAATATCATTATAACAATCCAAAAAAAATATGCATCGGAACTTAACAAATAGAGACATATATTGTATAATAATAAATGCCACTATTTGATATTTTTGCATGGACTGAAGCCAACGCGGCAATGGCGGAAATAGCAGGTGCTTAGTATCCGAGTATCTACGAAATGCTGTACTAGGTCAAATATTCCGGAAGGCCGCCGGATATGCGCTTTAGAGAGAAGGGGATGAGAAAGATGTTAAGGAACTGTATGTAAGTAACCTGTGACAGATGCGCCGGATTTTTCTTAGAGCGGCGCTGTCAGAGAAAAAAAGAACGCCCGCCTGAAAAAGTCAGGCACGGGCGATCAACCGCAGGTATTTTCGCAGGTTTTGCAGGTAGAGCTCCTGAAATAGGGTGTTGCCGGCATCCGGGTGCTCATTCAGAGTTTCTGTATACACATCCATGAGCAGGCAGTCAAAATTATCACAGGCAGGATTCAGAATGGGGAAGCCGAAATAGACCAGGATATCATTGCAGATACCGGTGAATTCTTCCGGATTCAGAAAATCAACATAAAAATCGTGGTCCGCGTCGGATTCGTCAGTGAGCAGTTTTTTCAAAAGACTCAGCATGAACGTGCCGGAGGAAATGTCAGCGGGACGTTTCCGCTGAACCAGCAGACAGAAATTATCATAAGTCATGAATACGTGTTCGAATTTTCTGCTGAGTAAAGTGATTTCCTCTATAGACAGGGAATCTCCGCTGTCGTCTCCGGCCAGTCCGAACAGGGAGAGATAATAGTTCTGGATGGTTTCTTTTTGGGAAGCTCCGTAAAACGGGAGAAGATTTATGATCTGCTCCTGGCTGCTGTTGTACAGGATATCCAGTTTTACGTCGTCAAACAGGGCCAGGTACTGGGTGTTCCGGGTTCTGGCAAAGAATGACAGGTTTTCCGGATGGTCCAGAAAGCAGGCCAGGTCTTGGCGGCTATGCAGTTTTTCCTGGATCACGGTGTAGTACACTTCTGCGGTATGGCCTTCCTCCATGGACGTTGGGGCCATGGGCTGCGCGGCGGTCTGCGCAGAGTATGTATTCCGGAGGGAACTGGTATCCTCCCAGGATAATTGCAGCTTCAGAGCGGCTGTCAGGATAAACTCGTCCAGAGAACGGAGGGATAATTCATTCTGATGCAGGTAGTTCTGAAACAGATCCTGTGCCTGCGCGTCGGAGTCCAGTTCCAGTGCATAGCACAGACGGTAGAGGTTTTCTCTTTTGAGGGAGTGGGCGGTGCCCTTTCTTAAGGCGGTAATGGCCTTGCGGAATGTATCGTATTCTTTTTGGGGAAAAGCCTTTTGGGCGTTTTTTCTGAGCATTTTTAGAAGGTCGTCGTCAGTGAAAGGCGTTGTAAACGCAGTGTGGTATTTGCCGGTGTGGCTGGCCGCGTAAGAGAAGATGCCGGGCCAGATGGATTTTGGGGTGCAGCAGCTGCTGATATCTAACATGGTTACTCCTGTCTGTATGGGGCCATTTGGATAGAGAATGGGTATACCTGGCGGTACAGGGTGTCAGGGTGGGTCAGGCCATTACCCGTTGATTCCGATCCTGATGGGGCAATATGTATATGGTCAGCCCGTCAAAAGGTTTCACCAATGAAAATGGACTTTTGACAGCCTGATCATTATATCAGATCACAGGAGAAAAGTAACCTGTTTTGTGAAGGAGAGTGAGAAGATGAGGAAAAAGGGACATATCCTGAAAAGATGTTTGGGATTGATTATGGCGCTTATGATGTTGACGGGCTGTTTTGGCGTGCCGGACCTTTCCGGTGGAATTTTCCCGGTGAAGGTGTCAGCCAAGGCGTCGGGCAGCTTGAAGAAGAAGGCGGCCAAGGCGTACCGGAAATTTGTGAAGAGAAGCGGTTATGGGTGGTTTTGTGTGAAGGATATTGATAGGGATGGGCTGAAGGAGCTGGTGCTTTCCCCGAATTATTCTTCAGGTGTATCGTCTTCGCCTGATGCGCTGGTTATATACAAGTACCGGAAAGGCGCTGTGAGAAAAATCGGGGAGGATTCCACAGCCTTTGGATATCGGTATAACAAAAAGACCAGACGCATCCATGGTTTGTGGGGCGGCAGCGGCAGTGTGGAGGACTGGTATCTGACAATCACTAAGTCAGGAAAGTTAAAAAGGGTTTATTTATCCCTGATAGAAGTGAGCGCGAATAATGGAAACCCCATTTACAGAGCCTCGTATGCGGGTAAGAAGATTTCCCAAAAGGCGTACCATAAAAAGAAAAACCAATGGAACCGGAATTACAGGAAATTGAAAATGTATCGGGCGGATGAGAGAAATATAAAGAAGTATATTTCATGATCAGCCCGTCAAAAGTCCATTTTCATCAGCCGGCATAGAAGGGATTATCACAAAAAGGAAAGGAAGGATCAGGATGAAACGGCTAAAAAGCAGGATATTTTCGTTGTTTCTGGCAGCAGTCATGGCAGCAGGTCTGTTTATGGATGTAACTGTCTATGCACAGAATGTGGAAGAGGAAACAGCAGTTACGGAATCACAGAGCAGGGGAGTGACCCTTGTGTGGCCGGTGCCGGGGCATACCCGGATTTCTCAGGGATTTCATGACGGCAAAGCCATTGACATTTCAGACGGCAGCATTACAGGAGCGCCTGTAGCTGCGGCCATGGGCGGTATTGTGACAAACATCTTTCTGTGCGGGAATACCCATCATAATTATGGGGATTGTAATGGATTCGGCACAGGGCTTGTGATCAAGGGGGATGATGGAAGATTTTACCAATATGCCCACATGCAGGCGGGGAGCATTCCGCCGGAAGCGTACCGCACCTGCCGGGTGGAGGCAGGGCAGCAGATTGGACGTGTGGGTAATACAGGATTTTCGTACGGCGCCCATCTGCATTTTGGGATTTCCACGGGAACGTACTGGAATGAAAGCGGCATCAATCCCCAGAATGAGACTTATATCTATAATAACACACCCACACCGGTGACCATGGGCTGGGAAAATGATGAATGCCAGCCTTCAGATACCAATGCCCGGATAGCCCTGAGAGCTGTGGCCAACGTGAAGGGCACGTTTACCCAGACTGGGGCTGTGGTATGGGATGCATCGGGGGCGGAAGCTGCTTCCAAAACGGAAAACATCAACACACCCAGTTCCTATCTGAATATCTGGTACGATATCACAGGGGAGATGGGGGCAGCATTGAAAAGCGGCTCTGCATATACTTACCAGTTTTTCGTGGTATTTAACGGAACCAGATATACAAGTCCGGTAAAGAGCTTTTCCACCACAGGCCAGACCATACCTGTACCTGTTCTGTCATTGGCCTGGGAAAACGGGGAATGCCAGACGGGGGAAACGGATGCCCACATTGCGGCCAAGGCTGTTGCCAATATGCAGGGGACCTTTACCCAGACTGGAGTGGTTATCTGGGATGAGTCAGGGGCAGAAGCTGCCTCCAAGACGGAAGATATTCACACGTCAAGTTCTTATCTGAATGTGTGGTATGATGTGACGGCTGAAATGGGAACAGTGCTGAAAGCCGGTTCCAGATATACGTATCAGTTCTTTGTGGTATTTGATGGAAAGCGGTATGAAAGTGGTGTAAACAGCTTCCAGACACTTCCCGCCAGTGGGCAGCCCACGGTTCCGGCAGATCCAGAGAATCCGGCCAATCCAGATGACCCAGGCAGTCCGGAGAATCCGGCCAATCCAGATAACCCAGGCAGTCCAGATGACCCGGCCAATCCAGATGACCCAGGTAGTCCAGAAGATCCGGCAAATCCAAGCAATCCGACAGACCCGACGAATCCAGGTAATCCGTCAGACCCAGCAGACCCAGATGACCCGGGAGAGGACGGATGTGCCCATGATTACAGTGAATGGGAGCCCATATCTGAGGCTACGGTTTTTGATGCTGAGGAACAAGAGCGGTATTGCTCCTTATGTGGGGACATAGAGTTCCGAACAGTGGGCGCGCCGCTGACACCCACTATCCGTCTGAGCACCACAGATGTCCGTTTGAGAACCCGGCAGTCGGCCACCGTAAAAGTGTCAGGGCTTGCGGCAGGGGATTATGTGACGGAATGGAGAACCAGCAGCAGTAATATTGCAGTGGTGTCCAGTGCAGGGAGGATTACAGCAAAGAGCAAAACAGGTTCCGCAGTGGTGACCGTTACATTGGCCAGCGGGAAAACCGCCAGAGTGAAAGTGAAGGTTCAAAAATCCGCAGTTCAGACAACGAAGATTTCGGGGCTTAAAAAGTCCATAACTTTGAAAGTGAAGGGCAGGACCACATTAAGGCCGGTGATCTCGCCGGCTGCCTCTACACAAAAAGTTACTTATAAGAGTTCCAACAAGAAAGTGGCCACCGTCACCGCCAGCGGGAAAGTTACGGCGAAGAAGCGGGGGAGAGCGGTGATTACGGTGAAGTCTGGGAAGAAGTCGGTTAAGGTTAGCGTGAGGGTGAAGTAACAGGGCAAGTGAATCTGATAGAAAAACGCCACGGAGAGGGGAGCTTCTCGGTGGAATAAGCAAAAATGAAAGGAATTGAGAAAGAACATGTTTAAAAGAAAGGAAATACGGACTTTTTTGTATAGCATCTGCTTATTCTGTATTACCATTTTTATGTGCAGCTTCTCAGCAGTAAATATAAAAGCGGATGATACGATAGGAAGAGCGGCATGGCTGCACAGACTGACAGAGACATTTGAGATGACTGTTGATGAAGACAACTATCCGGATAATTATTTCAGTGACCTTGACTCGGGGTCAGAGTATTATCGAGATGTAATGGTTGCTGTTGAGTTTGGTGTGGTTGATATTGAAGCAGGAGAGGCTGTAGAGCCGGAGAAACCAGTGACGAGAGAGTTTGCTTCCCATACATTGAATTATTGTCTGGGATATCAGCTGGAAGACCAGCCGGAGAATAAGAATTATGCGTTTTCAGATGCGGCAGAATGCAAATTTCCAGATGACGCGCAGATTGCTGTTGACCATGGATGGCTGTCTCTTGTCAGTGGAAAGTTTCTTCCAGAACAAAATGTAACGGCAGCAGAAGTGGAGAATATGTTGAGCAGTGCTGCCAACATAATGAAAACCACAATAATTGATGAAAACGCTGACAGTAATTATGTATTTGCGGAAAATGTTATCGTACTTCCAAAAGGAACAGATGTTTCCATTGATGAAAATGATGTGGTGGCTGTCAGTAATTGTGGAAAAACGATAAAAGAAGGGGATACATTTGTAGTATATCCTGCAGATCTGCCCTGCCTATATCGGGCAAAATCTGTGGAATCCAATGGGGAAGGCAATATGGTCATTACCACAGAAGAAGCAGATGAGGAATCTGCTGTGGTATCTATTGATTCAGAAGGCATTGCAGATGTTGATCTGAGCCAGTTCGAGAGTGCTGATAACGTAAATGCTGAATATATAAGAACTGCCTCTCAGGCCAGGGACGCCTCTCAGGCATATGGAATTGAAGTGGGAAAAGATTCTGTAGTCGCAGATACCAGTATTTCTCTGGGCAATGGTGCAAAGGTAAAGCTGGCTATGAATTTATCCGGTCTGAGATTATCCCATGACATTAATACTTTACAGCGTTATTACTATGTTTCTCTTGAAGGGAACATGAATGCGACTGGAACTTTGGTTTCTGATGTGGCGAAGATGGCTTTAGCCAGCAAGAGTGTAACACTGGGGAGTGTGCGTGTCGCAGGTGTGGGGAAAATCAGCATTACGGCGGAAATTACTGCAGAAGGGAAAATTATTGTCCAATATAATGGAGGGTTTCAGACAGGCTTTCAGTCAGAGCAAGGGAAATTCCGGCTGCTGTGCAAGTTCCATAAGAAAAACTTTTCATCTTCAGTAGAGGCAGAAGCTTCGATTGCCTTAAAAGCGTCTGCTGGCATTGATTTGATTGTGGTCAAGGGGTCTTTGTACATGCAGGCGGGAATAAATGCGAAAATGACATCGGATGACTATAATGATGGGAAAGCGCCGAGAAATTGTACCCATATTGCCGCATGGCTGTCTGCGGACGGCGGTGCAAAGGTTACAGTCGGTATCGGATTGTTCAAAAAAGATCTGTTTAATAAACATACTGATATTTTTGTTTATAAGAATAGTCCGGTGAGATTGGCGTATCATTTTGAAGACCGGATTAGGGTTAGTGCATGCACAAGAGGAAAAGATTACAAATATTTTACAGATGCCCTGTCCCGTTATGGAAGCTGCAGTTACGGAGATACCAGTAGTTCTGAAACGGGGGCAGATGGGGAACCGTACACCATTTATACATATACTCTGGATGAAGATGAAAATGCCACAATCACAGGCTACAGGGGAAATGTATCTGTGCTGAGCATACCGGAGACACTGGATGGATACCGGGTGACTGCCATTGGGAAGAATGCGTTTAGGAAAAATACTCTGCTGGGAGTCATCACTATTCCCAATGCGGTTATCAGCATAGGCTCCGCTGCGTTTGCACAGTGCAGCAATCTAAGTTATGTGGTATTGCCAAAAGGCCTGCAGACGATGGGGGCGTTTGCATTTTACGAATGTGACCAGCTTACAGAGATAGAAA
>CANSYV010000046.1 GCA_947651335.1 uncultured Lachnospiraceae bacterium | reverse complement strand
AATATGGGTTCCACCGCTGGTGTCATAGTGGATAGTATAATTGGTAAGAGAAAAAAGAGACAAAAAGAGAGGCCATGGCCCAGGGACGTATCACCATGAGCCGTGAATGTTTTCAGAAAATAAAAGACGGCACCATGGGCAAAGGGGATGTCCTGGGTGTGGCAAGGATTGCCGGAATTATGGGGGCAAAGAGGACCTCTGACCTGATTCCCCTGTGTCATATCCTGAATTTGACCAAGGTGGAAATCCACTTTTCTCTGGAAGAAGAATCCTGCAGTGTCCAGGCTGAGTGCACTGTGCGGACCACAGGAAAGACCGGAGTGGAAATGGAAGCGCTGACAGGGGTCAGTATCTCCCTTCTGACCATTTACGATATGTGTAAAGCCGTAGACAAAGCCATGGAGATGGGCGATATTCATCTGTGCAGAAAAAGCGGGGGAAAAAGCGGCGATTTCGTGCGTCCGGTACAAAAGGACAATGGAAAATAAAGAGAAATGGAGAAAATACAGATGACAAGCAGAACAGATAAATATGGACGAATCATTGATTATATGCGGGTTTCCATTATAGACCGCTGTAATTTAAGATGCAGATATTGTATGCCCACAGATATTCAGTGGCTTCCGCCCGGAGAAATTCTGGCTCTGGAAGAGATTGCGGAAATCTGCCGCCAGGCAGCCCGGGCGGGCATCCGCAAAATCAAGATTACCGGCGGCGAACCGTTAATCCGAAAGGGATGCATTGAATTAATCCACATGATCAAAGCCATTCCAGGAATTGAACAGGTGACTCTCACCACCAACGGAGTTCTGCTGGCCCAGTATGCCGGTCAGCTTTATGATGAAGGAATCGACGCGGTAAATGTAAGCCTGGATACCCTGGACCGTGAAAAATATAAAGAAATTACAGGGTTTGATGCTCTCTCGGACGTATTAAACGGGATAGCGGAAATAGAAAAATATAAAATCCCTCTGAAAATAAACGTGGTGCCTCAGCGGGGCGTCAATGACGGGGACTGTCTGAATCTGGTGGAGCTGGCCCGGCACAGAGCCATTGATGTACGCTTCATTGAGATGATGCCCATTGGGCATGGAAAGCAGTTTACATCCATATCCAATCAGGAATTGCTGCAAAAAATCCAGGAGCGGTACGGACAGGTGGAAGACGAAAAGAAGGTCCACGGGAACGGCCCGGCTTCATACTGCCATATCCCCGGTTTCCTGGGAAGCATCGGCTTCATCAGCGCCATCCATGGGAAGTTCTGCAGCTCCTGCAACCGGATTCGTCTCACCTCCACGGGGCAGATTAAGCCCTGTCTGTGTTACGAAGACCATATTTCCCTGAAGGAAGCCCTGCGAAGCGGTTCCAAAGACCAGGTGTACCAGCTGCTGCTCAGCGCCATCCAGAAGAAACCGGCCCAGCATTGTTTTGACCAGGATCAGGCTATGATCACCGAGAAAAAAGAAATGGCTCAGATAGGCGGATAACTATCTGGGCCATTGTGCCGTTGTTTTTTCCGTTAAGTTAAGTTAAGACCATAATATCCCTGCTCTCCATGAAAATCCAGAGTTCTCCCGGGTTTTTCTCACAGCGGCAGAATTCCCTCCAGGCATCTTTTGTCATTTCCGCCCTAATCTGCCGGTTTCCCGCCTCCGCCTCTGGATCTGCCGCCCCTTTTGGCTTCAGTATTATGACAATGGAAAACACATCCTCTATCACCCGTATAATCTCACAGCAGAACGTGTTTTTCTTTCCCTTTGCTTCTTTCGACAGCACAGGATAAATATAATGACTGCGGACTCCAATATATTTGAAATCTCTGGGCGCCTCACCCTGGTATTCCAGGGTAACCCCCCAGTCGCTGGCATACACCCGGTTTTCTCCCGCGGGACGGGCCCGGGAATAGTTTTTGCAGCCTGACAACACTGCCGCTGCCCGGGAAACCGGCGCCTCAAAAAGCTGTTTCACCGGTATCACAGGACTGGAACTGCCCTGCTCCATCACACACACACGGTCACAGAGGCGGTAGATCTCTTCCCTGCTGTGGGAAACAAACAGGGTGCTCCCGGGGAATTCCTCCAGCAGACCTGCCAGCTCCAGCTCCAGCTTCCACTTTAGAAAATCATCCAATGCGGAAAACGGTTCATCCAGCAGCAGCACTTGGGGTTTGGATAAGAAAATGCGGGCCAGGGCAACCCTTTGCTGCTGTCCCCCGGAAAGCTGGCCCGGCTTTCTTTTCTCCAGGCCGTCCAGGGCAAACTTTTCCATTACCAGCCGGATGGCAGATGCTGCCCTGGTTTTATCTTTTTCATAGGGAAGCAGCGCTGCCATCAGATTCTGCCATACAGTCATAGTGGGAAACAGGGCATAATTCTGAAACAAAAGCCCCACATGCCTCTGCTGGGGTTTCAGGTTGATCTTTTTTTCTGAATCAAAGAAAACCCTTCCATCCAGCTCAATCCGCCCCTCATCCGGTTTTAAAATCCCGGCAATGCAGCGAAGCGTCATACTTTTCCCGCACCCGGACGCCCCCAGAATCCCGGTGACGCCCCCGTCCGCTTCGAATTTTGTCTCCAGCACAAAACTTCCCAGGTCTTTTTTGATATCCACGTACAAAGACATATTCAGTTCCTCCCGGACAGATGAACCACAGATTTTCCGGATGCTCTCTCTCGCTTCTCCAGCAGATTCACGATCAAAAGGACAATGGCAGAGATCACCACATTTACCACCACCCATCGAAATGCCAGCGCATCGTTGTCTGTGCGCCACAGCTGATACACCGTTGTGGAGATGGTTGCCGTTTTTCCCGGCGTGTATCCGGCGATCATGCTGGTGGCGCCGTATTCTCCCAGAGCCCTGGCAAATGCCAGCACTGCGCCTGCCATAATTCCCTGCCGGCAGGCCGGCATCCGGATCTTCCAGAATATATAAGTGTTGGACAGCCCCAGTGTCTGCCCGGAGTAAGCCAGTGTCTCATCAAAACTCTCGAATGCCCCCCGGGCTGTGCGGTACATCAGGGGAAACGCCACCACAGCCGCGGCAAAGATTCCCGAATACCAGGTCATTACCAGCCGTGTGTGAAAAACCTCCAGAACCCACGCCCCCACAGGCCTTCTGGGACCCAGCACCACCAGCAGGAAGTACCCCACAACGGTGGGGGGAAGAACCAGAGGCAGCGTCAAAACCACGTCCAGAATCCCCTTCACCACAGGATGGAGCTTTGCAATATAATAAGCCGCGAAAATTCCGGTAAAAAATACAATCACACTGGAAATCAGCGCAATCCTCAATGAATTATATAACGGATACCAGTCCATGACACTCCTTCAGCGTTAGAATTCCTTACTGCGCTTTGATAAAGCCAACTTCCTCAAATACCTTCATACAGTCATCTGTCTGCAGATAATCCAGAAATGCCTGTGCTTCTTCCTGATGCTCTGAGATATTCAGAACCGCCGCCGGATAAACAGCCGGCTGGCACAAGTCACTCCCCGCCTCTGCCACACTGGACAGGTCTGCCGAATACGCGTCTGTGGCGTAGATAATCCCCGCGTCAGCGGAAGCCTCTGACACCTGTGTGGTCACTTCTTTTACATTGGAGCCGTAGGTGATTTTTCCGTCTTTTTCCAGACCATCCAGCAGTCCCAGATTGGTGAGAATCTCTGTGGAATACTGCCCCACCGGAACGTCCTCATTCCCCAGTGCCAGCAGTTTAAGCTTGTCTGTGCCCAGATCCTCAAAGGACTGGATTCCTGCCGGATTCCCGTCGGGAACGGCCAGCACCACTTTATTTTCCAGCAGATTCACCCTGCTTCCCTGAAGTACAAAGTCAAGATTTTCTTCATTGACAGCTGGGTCTGCCTGGCTGTCCATCTGGTCCATCTGCTTTTGCGCGGCAGAGATAAACAGGTCACATTCCGCTCCTTCCTGAATCTGAGTCTTTAATGTGCCGGAAGAATCAAAGTTGAATACCAGAGTAACGCTTGGTTCCACAGATGCATACATTTCCTGAATCTTTTCCAGCGTCTCCGTCATGGAGGCGGCGGCAAATACATTCAGCGCCACATCCCCTGCAGTGTCCTGATCTTCTTCCGGTGCCGCGCTCTCCTGCGCATCCTCTGCCTGCGTCTGCTGGTTATCGGCCGCCGGCGCCTCCTCCTTTGCAGTACCACATCCTGTCATCCACACGGCCGTCATTGCCGCGGTCATAAGATATGCAGTCATTTTCCTTTTCATGCTGCTGCCCTCCTGATCTTCTTTTTTATCTTTCGTTATTTTTATAAAAAAATAACACTTGGTTTATTATACTGAAAATAAACCAGCCTGTCAACTGATTTCTGCTGTTCAAATATTTCGAAATCTGTTACAATGAATAACGAAATCAAAACCAGGAGGAACAAAAATGGCTCAGATTAAATGTGTCTGCATCAGCACTCAGAGAAAAACCAGTGCCAAAAATACCCATCAGTGCCGCGCGGCATTGGACGGACTTGACGGGGATATCCACCAGGGACGGGGGGACCGCCAGGTAAGCATGCTCCCTATGGAGCCTGTACAGGACTATTTTTCTAAGCAGGGAACACCCATAGAATACGGCCGTTTCGGGGAAAATCTGGTGGTGGAAGGCCTGGACTGGGACGGTCTTACCCAGGGCCAGAAGCTCACTGTGGGAACGGTAAAACTTCAGATTGTGCGCATAGGAGCCGGAGGGCCCAAGTCAGACGCCTACCAGGGGGAAAAAGTGTGCGCTCCCATGGAAAAGTTTTTTGTATTCTGTAAAATCTTACAGGAGGGAATTCTGAAAGAGGGAATGGAAATCGCGAAGGAGGATCAACAATGAAATGCATTAACACAACCGATGCCGTGGGACATGTACTGTGCCATGACATCACAAGAATTGTAAAAGATGTGGTAAAAGACGCGGCATTTAGAAAAGGCCATATCGTCACAGAAGAAGACATCCCTGTTCTTTTGTCTCTGGGAAAAGACCACCTGTATGTGTGGGAAAAAGATGAAAACACTCTCCACGAGGACGAAGCCGCCCAGATTCTATATGAAGTGTGTAAAAACGAAAACATGCATCCCACGCCGGTAAAGGAAGGGAAAATAGAGTTAGTGGCCGACTGTGATGGACTGTTTCGGGTGGATGTAGAACGGCTGAACGCAGTCAATGAACTGGACGATATTATGATCGCCACACGCCATAATAATACTGCCGTGAAAAAAGGGGACCGTCTCCTGGGAACCCGCATTATCCCTCTGGTTATCCCCAAAGAAAAGATGGACCAGGTGAAAGAAACGGCAGGAGACACCCCTCTGGTATCCCTTACCCCGTTTATGCCCATGAAGGCCGGCATTGTGACCACGGGAAATGAAGTTTACCACGGCAGAATCAAAGATACCTTTACCCCTGTTATCATTGATAAACTGGCGTCCTATGGCATTGGAATCAGCGGGCAGATCATCTGTGACGATGACCAGGAAAAAATCACAAATGCCATATTAAAACTGAAACAGGACGGTGCAGATATGATTTTATGCACCGGGGGCATGAGTGTGGACCCGGACGACCGGACTCCTGGTGCCATCAAGGCTGCAGGAGTGCGCATTGTCACCTACGGGGCTCCGGTACTTCCCGGCGCTATGCTTCTGCTGGCCTACTTCGAAGACGGCACCCCTGTGCTGGGACTTCCCGGCTGTGTTATGTACGCCAAAGCCACAGCCTTTGACCTGGTACTGCCCAGAATAGCCGCCGGTGTAGAGCTGTCCAAAAAAGACCTGGCACATATGGGAAACGGCGGTTTCTGCCTGGGATGCAGTACCTGCCACTATCCTTCCTGTGGATTCGGCAAAGGGGTATAGGAGGTGCGTGATGGAAAGTATTACCTTAGAACAGGCGGTAAAACTGCTTGAACAGAACACAAAGATCATTACGGAGATAGAAAACATCCCCCTCCTGCACGCATCCGGACGCATTCTGGCAAAAGATATGGAAGCCTCTTTCGATAACCCATCTTTTGACCGTTCTCCGGTAGACGGTTACGCCTGCAGAGCCGCTGATACAGCACATGCCTCCAAAGACACTCCCGTCCGTCTGGAAGTTGTCCGGGAAATCGACGCAGGCCAGTACTCCACAGAAGAAATCAAGAAAGGCCAGGCAGTACGGATTATGACCGGCGCTGCCATTCCCCCTGGATGTGACTGCTGTATCCGCCAGGAGGATACCGACTACGGAGAAGAACAGGTATGCATTTACCGTCAGGAAAAGCCCTGGGGGAATTACTGTTTCAGAGGAGAAGACTTCAAAAAAGGGGATGTCCTGCTGAAAAAAGGCACCCGTCTCACCTTTGTGGAGGCCGGAATCCTGGCAGGCATGGGGTGTACCGAAGTTCCTGTGTTCCGGCTCCCCCGGGCTGCTGTCTTCACCACAGGAGATGAAGTGGTGCTTCCCGGACAGCCTCTCCCGCCGGGAAAAATCTATAACAGCAACCAGGCACTGCTCACCGCCCGGCTTCTGGATTTCGGAGTAGAACTCACCTATGTAAAATCCATACCGGACAATCCCCCGGCCATGGCTGAGGCCCTGGTGCAGGCAGCCGCGGACGTTGACCTTATCTTCACCACAGGGGCCGTTTCCGTGGGAAAAAAGGACATTATGCATGAAGCCCTTGCACAGATTCACGCAGAAAGGGTATTCTGGCGTGTGCTGGCAAAACCTGGGATGCCCACACTGTTCTCAGTCTATGAGGGTGTCCCGGTTCTCAGCTTATCCGGCAATCCCTTCGGGGTGGCTGTGATGGCAGAGCTCATGGGCCGTCCCAT
The DNA here is from genome assembly GCA_947651335.1 of uncultured Lachnospiraceae bacterium. GTDB lineage: Bacteria > Bacillota > Clostridia > Lachnospirales > Lachnospiraceae > MGBC164599. The sequence goes on along the minus strand of CANSYV010000046.1, from coordinate 1,805 downwards.
TCTGGGGAAAATGAAACAGGATGACTCTTTATCTCTGGTGCGGGTGAAGGGCACTCTGGCCCATGCCTTTGAAAAACCCAGCAAAGGGAGGCGGTTTATCCGGGCGTTCTGGGAGCAGGGAGTCTTCCATCTTCCCAGCGGCCTCCAGTCCAACGGTGTGCTGGCCTCCATGGCAGGATGCAACTGTTTAATCGATATCCCAGCGGGAACACCTGCCTTAAAGGAAGGAGATGCAGTGGAAGCTGTTTTATTATGAAAAAGCCACAGATTTTTGCCATCAGCGGAGTCAAAAATTCCGGAAAGACAACGTTAATCACCCAGATTCTCCCGATTTTATCCGGACAGGGCCTTGCGGTGGCCACAATCAAACACGACGGGCACGATTTTGACGCAGATGTGCCGGGAACAGATACTTACCGCCATTTTCATGCGGGAGCTTACGGCACAGCTATTTTCTCAGACTCCAAATTCATGGTGGTGAAGCAGCAGCCCCGCATGACAGAGGAACAGCTGATGGCATGGTTTCCGGAGGCAGACCTGATTCTGCTGGAGGGATTCAAGACCTGCCCTTATCCCAAGATCGAACTGGTCCGCAGGGGAAATTCCGCCAAAAGCGTGTGCGGCAGGTACAATCTGGCCGCAATCGCCACCAACTTATCCCCGGAAGAGCTGGAACGGGATAACATGAAAACCCCGTTGTTAAATCTGGACCATCCCGCAGAAATTGCATCGTTCATGCTTAAAAAGTTAGGAGAAACCAAATGAAAACAGGCGCTCTGCTCCTCGCCTCTTTTAACCATGAGGAAGAAAATAAAAGCAGTGAGGAACTTTCCTTATTCCTCCCCATGTATCCGCTGGACGGAACAACCGTAATCAAACGGGAGATTGCCGCCCTTCGAAGGGCAGCAATCTCTCCCATTGTGGTACTGGCAGGATACCAGAAAGAGATACTGAAAAATCATTTAAGCCATAACCATGTACTGTTTGCCGAAGACGGAGAATATATGGACAAAAGCCCCCAAAAGGCCCTGAAAACCGGATTGGAAATCTGCCGGCAGCATATGGACCGGGTGGTGGTGGTTCCGGTGGAGTATCCCGCCTTCTCCCCCAAGACCCTTCAGATGCTCCTGGAGTGCAGGCAGGATACAGCGCCTGTTTACAACGGACAGGCTGGCTGGCCGAGACTGTATGATTTCCGTAAAAAGAATACTGTCTCAGAGCCGGACAAGCTTCCGGCAGAAGACCCGGGAATCCTCATCTCCCTTCTGGAGCCAGACGGAATCCAGCAGGCACGCAGCCATCTGAAAATCCAGCGGAGCATTAATGAGCTGCGGTGCAAGACCAAAGTGGTCCTCACCCGGGAAGAAGATTTCTTCGGCCCAGGCGTCTGGCGTCTGCTCAAATATATTGACGAAACCGGTTCCATCCAGGCTGCGGCCGCCAAAATGCAGATGTCTTACTCCAAGAGCTGGAAAATGGTAAATAAAGTAGAAAAAGAAATGGGTTTTCCCTTCCTGAACCGCTGCAATGGAGGAAAATCAGGCGGAAGCTCCACCCTCACGGAAGATGGACGGCTGTTCATGGAACGGTATCACGCCATGATGAAAGATATGGAACGGATCAGCCAGAATTTTTTTGATACGTATTTTAGTGATTTTCAATGATTTTTTCTGCTAATTTCCCAATTATTTTACCAGATTTGTCATATTTAAGGAAAAAAATATTGTGGTATTCACAGGATTATCGTATAATAGACTTAAGTAGAATAATTGATAAAGAGAATGGGAAATGCAGGATTGCGTACG
>CANSYV010000045.1 GCA_947651335.1 uncultured Lachnospiraceae bacterium | reverse complement strand
AGGAAAGAATAAGGTATCTTGTACCGTTTCCGGGCAGAAAAAGGGCAAGACATACTATTACAAAGTACGGGCTTACAAAAAAGCCGGCAAGACCACATATTACGGTCTGGATTCCAATGTAAAGAAATTGAGAATGAAATAGGATTTTCACATATGGTCTGCAGACAATATAACAGGAAGAAATACAAGCGCGGCCTGTGCCTGGCGGTATTGCTCTGTCTCTGGCAGGCCTCTGCCGCCTGGTGCCAGGCAGGTGTGAATGAAGAAGTCCGGTCTGCCCCGGAAAATATGATCCGGGAGCAGGCGTTATACCTGAAAGAGCCGGTTATGCCTGTGGCGGATGTGCTGGCAGATACGAAAGCACATATGCTGTCTTTGGATTCTGACCCGGGTTTTGGCAGCCAGTGGTTCGCCCTGGGCCTGGCCAGAGGCGGTATGGATCTGGGGGAGCCCTATTTCCATACCTTTTATGAAAACATGGCAATCCACATCAAAGAGCAGGGCGGCGTCCTCCACCGGGCCAAGTATTCGGAATACTCCAAGGCCGTACTGGCGCTCACCTCTGTGGGCATAGACGCCCGGGATGTGAACGGCTATAATCTCCTGTCATACCTGGCTGATTTTACCAATGTGGTCAGGCAGGGATTCAACGGCCCCATCTGGGCGCTGGCGGCCCTGAATTCCCATCCGGAATACACCATACCGGAGGTGGAAGGTGTGGGGAAGCAGACCACGGAGCAGGTGCTGGTGGATTTTCTGGTGGACGGAGAAGTCAGCGGGGGTGGATGGACTCTCATAGGCGACCGGGCTGACGTGGATATGACGGCCATGACCATTCAGGCGCTGGCCCCCTATTATGGGCGGGAGGGCTGTGAGAATGTCACCGCTGCTATCGACCGGGGGGTAGACTGGCTGGGAAGTGTGCAGGATCCTCTTACAGGCGGCTTTCGGAGTATGGGAGCCAGGAATTCAGAGAGCTGCGCCCAGGTGGTAGTGGCACTGTGTTCCATCGGAATCGACCCGGGAGGCGATGCCAGATTTGTGAAAGAGGGAAACTGGCCCATAGCGGATCTGATTTCCTACCATATACCGGGAAGCGGATTCATGCATGTGAAAGCCGGGGAAGGAAATAACGGCGGCGCGGCAGCCGGCAGTGTGGACGGGATGGCCACGGAACAGGGCTATTATGCCCTTGCGGCTTATGAGAGGTTTCTGGAAGGCAAGACGCCCCTGTATGATATGTCCGATGTGGAGATTCAAGAGGGCTGTGCCGTGGACGTTCCCGTGTCTTCCCCCCAGCCCTCCCCCACGAAAAAGCCTGCCGGGTCAGGGACTGGGGCCCCAGCAGGAGAACGCACAGCCAATCCCACAGTGTCTGCGGGAAGCGGGGCCGCGCAGGCGCCTGCCGCCGCTCCCACGCCAGGGCTTTCTGCGACAGCGCCAGCTGCCCGCCCGGCAGGGAGCACTCCGGCTGTGCAGGCTGTCTCTGGGAACACCAAAGATTTGGAAACGGGAAGCAAAGAGAAAAAGGGAAATAATCCCGGGGAAACAGCAGAAGGAGAGGGCTGGAATTTTGAGGCTGAGGCGTTTCATGAGGAAGAAAACTGGAATTCAGACGCGGTGGTCCCGGCCGCTGCAGAGGAACCTGCCCTGCCTGAGGAAAGCCCCCAGGGCGAAAATCCCCAAGGCGAAAACCCCTGGTACACATTAGGAAGCGCTGTGGCCGGGGGGCTCATGGGCGCTGTGGTATTAGAAGGCGCAGTGTGTTTGCTGAGAGTCATTCGGAAAAAGGGAAAATGAGTGATGGAAAAGAGAGTATTGGCAGTGATGCTGAGCGGTTTTTTTGTCCTGCAGCCGGGCCGCAATGTCTGGGCAGCAGTGCTGCCTGAAGTGCCGGTAAATAGTTTTGCACAGATAGAGAATGAGGAGATAGACAGCATAGACAGGGCACGGGAGGCACACAGCCTGGGTACAGCTGTCTGGGAAGCCATGGAGGAAACCAGGGCTTACATACGCTCTGTGGATCAGAATCCTGCCGTTGGCAGCGAGTGGAATGTGATCGGTCTTGCCAGAGGCGGAATGGATTTGAGCGATCCGTATTTTGATACGTATTACAATCACTTTGCCAATTATCTGGAAGAAAAGAAAGGAAAGCTCACCACATCCATAAGATACACCGAATATTCCAAGGCTGTGGTCACCATGACGGCCATAGGAAAGGACGCCTCCCGGATAGGGGGGTATAACCTGCTGGAATATCTGGCGGATTTAAACCGTGTGACGGCTCAGGGTATTAACGGGCCCATCTGGGCTTTGATCGCACTGGACAGCAGCCCCCAGTATGTAATTCCGGAGAAAGCAGGCGTGGGGGAACAGACCACCAGAGAAAAACTCCTGGAGTTGATCTTAAACAGCAGCCTGCCGGAAGGGGGATGGGATCTTCAGAGCCAGGCAGCGGACCCGGATATGACAGGGATGGCTATCCAGGCCCTGGCTCCTTATTATAGAAAAGAAGGCTATGAGGACGTCACCGCTGCCATAGACAGCGGACTAGAAGCCCTGAGCCGGATTCAGAATGAGGATGGGGGATTTTCCACCATGGGGGCTAAGACTTCAGAATCCTGTGTGCAGGTGGTTACAGCCCTGTGCGCCCTGGGAATCGACCCCGAGACAGATGAGAGATTTATTAAAAACGGCTTCTGGACAGTGGAGAATCTTCTCACATACCATATACCGGGCAGTGGATTTATGCATGTAAAAGCCGGGGAAGGTAATAACGGGGGTGGTATAGCCGGCCAGGTGGACGGTATGGCCACAGAGCAGGGGTATTATGCCCTGGCGGCGTACCAGAGGCTGAAAGAGGGAAAGACCAGCCTGTATGATATGTCCGATGTGGAATTACAGGAAGGACCCAAAGGCGACGGAAAAGGTACGGGACTGGAAGAACCCACGCCTGTGCCGTCCCCGGTTCCCACATCCCCATCAGGTTCAAAGAACAATACAAAATCACCCTCCGGCAAAAACAGCAATTACGTTGTAGATCAAAATGCACAGACCGGGAATGCCAATGGAAATGCGGCTGGCACAGCGGGGGCAGGCAGTACAGTGAGCGGGGGAAGCGCTGCCGTGGGTCCGTCTGGAAGCAGTGCCGCGCCGGCGGCTTCTGCTGCTGTGAAGGCATCGGCAGGCCAGGTTTCGGAAAACAAGAAAAAGCCGGAGAATGAGGAAAGAGAAACTGGGGACGGCGGCTGGGATTTTGAAGCAGAATCTTATGAGGAAGCAGACGGCGGCTGGGATTTCCAGGGAGAGACTGTGGACGTGGGGAATCAGGAAATAGAAATAGCAGAAGAAGAAACAAAGAAGAAAGAGAGGAGAATTCCCCCCCTGGTATCCGGCATGGCGGGGGGAATGTCAGGAGTGGCTGCCTGGGAAGGAGCCAGATTCCTGTGGAGACGAAGGAAAAAGAAATTCAGCCAGCAAAGGAGTGGACAATGAAAAAGAAATATTCAGGTTTTTATAAACGACTGTCCCTGCTCACAGCGGCATTCCTGTGCGCCGGCCTTTTAGGCGGCTGCAAAGGGGCAGGCAGTGAAGAAAATATCCGGACAGCGGCTGTGCCCCAGACAGAGGAAGACAAGGATGTGGAGCCGTTAAAGGAACACAATGATATCCCGGAGGATGGCACAGTCACCAAGGCGCAGATGGGAACCATAGCCGGGAAAGAGGGCACCTATTATTTTGACAGCGAGACAAAAGACGGCGTTACTTATCAGTGGGCCTATGAGGGAGAGCAGATACAAAACCCCATCGAACAGAAGCTGAAAGTTGAATGTGCCTCTGACGGGTTAAAGGACATACAGAAAGCCGCGGGAAATGCTCCCTATGGCCTGGGGGTGGTTCTCCAGGACATGGAGATGGCGGCTCCCGCCAAGCTGACCCTGACCCTCACAGAAAAGTGGAAAGCCGATAAAGTGCTGTTCTGCACCTATGAGGACGGGAAGATCTATCAGCTGGCCCAGGGGCACATCGACCAGGTGAAGGAGGGGAAGAAGAAAGTTTCCCGGATCTCTTTCCCTGTGACTAAGGCAGGGGATACCTTCTACCTGGTGGGAGGCTCCACCAAAGGAGAAAAAGGACAAAGCGGCGGCACATCCGCCAAGTCCAAGAATCAGTCCGGTACTTCCGGCAATGCCGCCGCATCGGAAAAGTCCGGTTTTGGCAGCGGCGCTGCCCAGGCCCAGCTCCCCGGGCAGGGCGCAGGGGACTCCTCCCAGCATACGTCTGAGGGCGGGGGAGAAGTTTCGGATGGTGAGAATCCGGCGGACGGCTGGACAGGAGACGGACAGCAGGAAATCCCGGGAGACGGCTCTGGCGGCCAGCAGACAGACGGGGGCCAGGGGGAGACCCACACCTGTACCATCTCCATTGAGTGTTCCACGCTGCTAAATAACTGGGACCGTGTAGAAGAGGCAAAGAAGGAATTCGTCCCCTCTGACGGCTGGATTCTTCAGCCTGCAGAAGTCACCTACACTCCCGGGGAGACAGTCTTTGACGTGTTAAAGCGTGTATGCGCAGACGCGGGCATTCAGATGGAGTCCCGGTACACGCCCATGTACGGCAGCTATTATATAGAAGGAATGAATCAGCTCTATGAGTTCGACGGAGGCTCCCAGTCCGGGTGGATGTACAGTGTGAACAGCTGGTTCCCCAATTACGGCTGCTCCAGCTATACAGTCAATGACGGGGATGTGATCGAATGGCGGTACACCTGTGATCTGGGCTCTGACGTGGGCAATGTGTATATGGGGGATGAGAGCTGATGAGGGATGCGTTTTCCAGATGCCATCCCCTGCTGAATTTTTACTATTTTGCGGTGGTGCTGGGGTTTACCATGTTCGTCCAGCATCCGGTGTTCCTGGCGCTCTCCTTTGTGGGAGGCACCTGCTATGCCGTCTGCCTCAAGGGGTGGAAGAACACATTGAAAATGAATATGCTCTTTACCTTTCCCCTGCTGCTCATCACCGCCCTCACAAACCCTCTGTTCAACCACTACGGGGTCACACCCCTGGTCTATATCGAGAGCAGCGGCAACTGGGTAACCCTGGAAGCCTTTGTCTACGGTCTGGTGCTGGGGTGCGTGATGTTTATCGTCATTGGATGGTTTTCCTGCTATAACAAGGTAATGACCAGCGACAAATTCGTATATCTGTTCGGGCGGGTGATTCCGTCTCTGTCGCTGCTTTTGTCCATGGCCCTGCGCTTCGTCCCCATGTTTGCCGCCCAGATGAAGGTGATCCGCAATGGGCAGAAATGCGTGGGTATGGATGTGTCCAACGGAAAATATCTGAAGAAAGCCCTCTACGGGCTGAACCTGTTGTCTATCCTGGTGACCTGGGCCCTGGAGAACGCCATCGAGACAGCGGACTCTATGAAAGGGCGGGGGTACGGCCTGCGGGGCAGGACAGCCTTTTCCATCTACCGGTTTGACAAGCGGGACTGGTGTATGGGCTCTGCCATGCTGGTGTTGACGGCGGTATTCGTCCACGGGTGCCGGGCAGGGGCGGTATTTGCCCAGTACGACCCCAGGATTCTGCTGGCGGGATTTACCATACAGGGCAGGAACGCCCCTGTGTCATGCAGTCCGGGGCTGGCTTTCGCCTGTTATGCGGCCTTCGCCCTGTTCTGCTTTCTGCCGGTTATCTTAGGGGCAGTGGAAGCCATATCCATGGAAAGAAGCCGGGCCCGGGCAGGGATGGAGGCAGGAGTCACTTACCGGCAGATTTACCAGGAGATAGAGAGAGAAGGGGGCGTGCCCCTGGCTGATGAAGAACGGGAAGGAAAAGGGGGAATCCGGATATGGACATCATAACCATCAAAGACCTGAGTTTTTCTTATCCGGACAGTGGGAAAGAAACCCTGTCCCATGTGGATATGACAATCCAGGAGGGCACTTTCAATGTGCTGTGCGGTAAGAGCGGCTGCGGCAAGAGCACCCTTCTGCGCCAGCTGAAAAGCGTGCTGGCGCCCCACGGGGAAAAGTCCGGGGAGATCTATTACCGGGGAGCGCCCTTGAGCGCTGTGGGCCAGAGGGTTCAGAGCCAGGAGATCGGATACGTGCTGCAGAACCCGGAAAATCAGATTGTCACAGACAAGGTATGGCATGAGCTGGCCTTCGGCCTGGAGAGCCTGGGCTGTGACAGCGAGGTGATACGGCTGCGGGTGGCGGAGATGGCCAGTTATTTCGGCATCCACCAGTGGTTTTACCGGAACGTGTCCGAGCTGTCCGGAGGGCAGAAGCAGCTGCTGAATCTGGCGTCTGTCATGTCCATGCACCCCCGGCTGCTGATTCTGGATGAGCCCACCTCCCAGCTGGACCCCATAGCCGCCTCGGACTTTCTGGAGACGGTGAAGAAGATCAACCGGGATATCGGCACCACGGTGGTGCTCACCGAACACCGGCTCCAGGATGTGATTCCCTGGGCGGACAAAGTATTTGTCATGGACCAGGGCCGTCTGGCGGTGGAAGGGCCTCCCCGGGAAATCGGGGAGAAGTTAAAAGCGGCAGGCAGCGGCATGTTCCTTGCCATGCCTGTCCCCATGCAGGTGTACGCGGCTGTGGACAGCCAGGAAGCCTGCCCGCTGACAGTCAGTGAGGGGCGCCAGTGGATCTCCGGACTGATGAAACATATGCCGGCGGGGTCCCTGAAAGTGCCCAGGCCCTTACAGGACCCAGAGGAAGAAAGCACAGGCGCAAAAAAAGAAAAGAAGCGTTTTCAGAAGGTGAGAAAAGCGGCAGAGTCCGTGAAGGCCGCCGTGAAAAAGAAGGAAGAAAAGAAGAACCTGGCCATCCAGGTGGATGAGGCATGGTTTCGGTATGAAAAAGAAGGTAGGGACGTGGTAAGGGACCTGTCCCTGGAAGTGAAGCGGGGAGAATTCTATGCCCTGGTGGGGGGCAACGGTACGGGAAAGAGCACAGCTCTGTCCTTGATCAGCCGGGTGCGCAGTCCCCACAGGGGGAAGATCCTGCTGGAAGGAAAGGATATCCGGAAATATTCGGAACGTGAATTATACCGGGGGTGCTTAGGGGTTCTTCCCCAGAATCCCCAGAGTATGTTTATCAAGAAAACCGCCCGGGAAGACCTGTACTCCATCATCGGCGGCAGGAAAGAGAAGAAATCAGAAGAATACACAGCGGACATGGAGAAAGCCCGGGCGGTGGAGGGCATCGTAAGCCTGACGAACCTGGAGGGACTGCTGGACCGGCATCCCTATGATTTAAGCGGCGGGGAGCAGCAGCGGCTGGCCCTGGCGAAAGTGCTTCTGCTCAGGCCCAGGATCCTGCTGCTGGACGAGGCCACCAAGGGAATGGACGCGGAGTACAAAGAAGAACTGGGGGGCATCCTGAAGAAACTCCAGAGCCACGGGGTGACCATACTGATGATCTCCCATGACGTGGAATTTGTGGCGGAGTACGCTGACCGTGTGGGGCTCTTTTTCGAGGGCAATGTGGTGGCGTGCAGGCCGGCCAGAGCGTTTTTCGCGGGAAATAACTTCTATACAACAGCGGCAAACCGCATGGCACGGCATTACTTTCCCGATGCGGTGACCGCGAAGGAGGTGGCTGGATGCTTGCAGGCGAATCTTTAGACCAATTTATCGACGCGTACTGGGAGTGGGACAGAGCAAAAGAAGCGCATGATGACCGTTTTTTTCACCCGGATACAGAGAGGGGAGAGGAACTGGAAGAATACCGGCTGAAAGAGGACGGGGTGATCGTGGAGCCCATCCGAAGAGGGAAGGTCAGCAGGCGCACCTGGATAGCCCTGCTGATCATGCTCATCACCGTTCCCCTGATGCTGTACCTCTCCGTGAAACTCTTCCACGGGAAGAAATATATGAGGTTCAGTCTGCTGGTGGTGTTCTTTGCCATGGCGCCTTTCTTTATGGCGTTCGAGGGGAGAAAGCCCCAGGCCAGGGAGATCATGGTGATCGCTGTGCTTGCGGCCATCGGAGTGGCGGGCAGGGCGGCATTTTATATGATTCCCCATTTCAAGCCTATAGCGGCCGTGGTCATCCTCACCGGGGTGTCATTCGGCGGCGAGGCAGGCTTCCTGGTGGGATGCTTCATCATACTGGTGTCCAACATGTTCGCAGGCCATGGCCCGTGGACCCCGTGGCAGATGTTCTCCTACGGCATGATCGGCTTTCTGGCGGGCATCCTCTATCAGAAAGGGATCATGAAAGCCAGCAGGGTACAGCTGTGTATCTATGGATTCTTGAGCGTGTTCTTCATCTTCGGCGGAATCATGAACCCGGCCAGCATACTGATGACCTATGGGCGCATCACAAAGATGAGCCTGCTGGCCCACTACATATCCGGCGCCCCGGTGGATATGGTGCAGGCCACAGCCACAGTCATTTTCCTGTGGTTCATGAGCCGGCCTATGCTGGAGAAGCTGGAGCGGATTAAGAAAAAATATGGGCTGATACAGAGGTAGCTTCCAGCAGGTTTTACGAAATCCAGCTATACTTTTTAGAATAGATAGCGTATAATAAAGTCAGTGATAAATCTGCCGCAAAGTGGGGCGTACGGGTAGGAATAATCCCAACGTTAGAGAGGAGGAGTCGTTATGATGTATCCATTTATGACATTGGAAGATAATACAGAGATTGTCCATTCAGAACAATTGGAAAATGGGGAGGTAAAGGTGTATATTGAAAAGGGACAGCCGCTTCAGTCTGTCGGACTTATATTGAAAGGCCGTGTCGT
>CANSYV010000044.1 GCA_947651335.1 uncultured Lachnospiraceae bacterium | reverse complement strand
GGACACAGAAAGTATTTCAGACCCTGGAAGATATCTGCTATGAATTTGACCTGCAGACACCCATATGGCTCAACGCTAACATCGAAGAATTCCAGCGGATCTCCAAGACCCGGTTTTATCAAGACAATTTCATTGAGAATATTGATTTTGAATATCTGGAAATCCAGCTCATTGAAGAATAAAATAACTGATACACGACCCAATAAGATGAAAAGGCCTGTGTTTTCCCCTGCCTGAAAATGATCAGGCAGAGGAATGCCGCCTTTTATTTTTCCTTATAATCTCTTTAACAGCATCTCACGCTCTTTTTCAAATCCCGGTTTGCCCAGCAGAGCAAACATATTTTTCTTATAACTCTCCACACCCGGCTGGTCAAAGGGATTCACTCCCAGTACATATCCGCTGACACCGCATGCAAATTCAAAGAAATAGAACAGCTGTCCCAGGTAAAATTCCGTCTGGGCCGGAATGTGTACCAGCATACAGGGTACCTGTCCGTCCTGATGCGCCAGAATCGTTCCATTCATGGCACTCTTATTAATAAAGTCCACATTTTTGCCAGCCAGATAGTTCAGTCCGTCCAGGTCAACGGGTTCTTCCTGCAGAATAATCTCGTCCCTGGAGGTCTCCACATCCAGCACCGTTTCAAACATAATCCTGGAGCCATCCTGTATAAACTGGCCCATGGAATGCAAATCTGTAGTCAGGTCCACAGAAGCCGGGAAAATGCCCTTTCCATCCTTTCCCTCACTTTCCCCATACAGCTGTTTCCACCACTCTGATATATAGTGAAGGCTGGGTTCATAGTTTGCCAGGATTTCCACGCTTTTTCCCTTACGGTGGAACAGATTCCTCACCGCTGCGTATTTCAGGGCATCGTTTTCTTCGAAATCATTTTCCAAAGCGGCTTTACGCCCTGCCGCGGCTCCTTCCATCAGCTGGTCAATGTCCGCACCGCTTACCGCGATGGGGAGCAGCCCCACTGCCGTCAGGACTGAAAAACGCCCGCCTACATCATCCGGAACCACAAAGGTCTCGTATCCTTCCTCCGTGGCCAGATTTTTCAAAGCGCCTCTCGCCTTGTCTGTAGTAGCGTAAATCCTTTTCGCTGCTTCTTCCTTGCCATATTTTTTCTCAAGAATCCCTTTGAATACCCGGAAAGCAATGGCAGGCTCCGTTGTGGTGCCGGATTTGGAAATCATATTGATGGAAAAGTCCCTGTCTCCCAGCACATCAATCAGTCCCTGAATATAAGAACTGCTGATACTATTTCCTACATAATAGATTTCCGGCGTTTTCCGCATATCGCTGCTGATTTGATTATAAAAGCCATGCCGCAGAAACTCGATGGCTGCCCTTGCTCCCAGATAGGAGCCGCCGATTCCAATTACCAATAGTACCTGAGAATCTTCCTGAATCTTTTTGGCCGCCTTTTTAATCCGTTCAAATTCTTCTTTATCATAATTTACCGGAAGGTCAACCCAGCCCAGGAAGTCATTGCCCAGCCCGCTGCCAGAGGCCAGTTTTTCTTTTGCCACTGACACCAGTTCTTTCATGGCCGGTATCTCATTGGTGCCCAGGAACGGAACGGCTTTCTCATAATCAAATGTCACTTTATCACTCATGCATTCTCACTCCTTTTATCTTTCTGAAATTGTAAATGTTTTTTCATACTCCAGTTTAGCAAATAAACCCGTATTGTGCAAGATATTTTCCTGTTACCCCATGAATTCCCGGATGACTTCCCGCATAATTTCTTCTTCCTCAGGGGATAATAGTTCACCAAACCGTCCTTTTCCGCCATCACTTTCTTTGATCCCGCCAGCCACATAATCCACCATAGCATCTTCACGCTCTCTGCTCACAGCCGCTGCTGCCTGGATTTGCGCAATTTTATTTCCCTGTGCCTCCAGATAATCTATCATAGAAGACAGCATCCGCTCCTGTTTCCAGGTAAAATCCAGTGCCTGCCGTACCACCAGCAATACAATGGGAACAGCAGCCCCTGCCTGCAGATATTCAGAAGAAACCATACCTGTCCCCAGAACCTTTTCTGAAAGCACTATGGCCAGGCACAGCAGGAAAGTACTCACGAAAGAAGGCACCCATACCCAGCGGTTCATCTTTTGTGTGAGCTCATCCCGATTTTCCCAAAGTTTTATCCACTTTTCTTTCAAATCGGACAGACAACTGTCTTTACGCATTCTTCTTTTGTAAATCAAACACACGGCAGCCATTCCTAATATCCCCAGCACTCCCATGCCTGCCATTGCATACAGCAAGATATGCATATCCATAATTCTGTGTAACATATAACCCTCCTTCAGAACAAACTTATTAATGAACATTATATAGCAGGCTTGTACATTTTGAAATAAAAATCGTTCGACAAATTCACTCTATAAGCGCATAATTCTATATTTTTCTTTCTTATATTTTAATTTTCTTTCCTTTTCACCATACCTTCATTTAATACTTTAATGGCATATTGATACCCTTCCATAAAAGCCTCCTGTTGAATTCTGTCTATAATATCCAGAATGCCATCTTCCCATGAATGCTTATCTCTTTCATCCAGAGCGGCAGCCTCCCATTCTCTCAGAAGCTGGTAAACCTTATTATTTTCCCTCATCATCTCCATCTCCTATCATTTCATGCCCACACTCAACAACAAAACCTCTGACAAAATAGGACTGGGTCTGACTAACCCTGCCGGCTGCCATGGTATTACTATTATATAATAACCTGAACTTTCTATTCCTTTTATCTTATCCCTGAGAAGTTCCCAAATAAAACAGGGAGACGTCTCCTAACGTCTCCCTGTTTTATTTGATTCCCTGCCAGACTATGGCCTCTGTCCAAGCCCGCCTTCCAAAGTAAGCGTCTCTCCTGTCATATACTTGAAATCCGGAGACGCAAGCTGGACACATACCCTTCCAATCTCATCCTCGGAGTCTCCGAAATGTCCTGCTGGCGGGGTATGCACATTTTTCTCAAAGGCATCCGGATAAGCATTCTGAAACTGCTCTAACTGCGCTGTCCATGCCAGCGGGCAGATAATATTCACATTAATACCGTCTTTCGCCCACTCTGTGGCCGCCACACGGCTGAGGCCGCGGATGCCTTCTTTCGCGGCAGCGTAGGCACACTGTCCGAAATTGCCAAACAGCCCTGCGCCGGAGGCAAAATTAATCACGGAGCCTTTTGTCTCTTTCAGGTAAGGATAGCACGCCTTCATGTAGTAAAATGCGGCATACAGCCCGGAATACATTGCCAGATTAAACTGATCCGTGGTATGCTCGGCAAGGGGAACTCCGGAAGCCGATGCCTGTGCATTATTGATCAGAACATCAATCCGTCCGAAAGCGTCTATGGTCTGTTCAATCACCTTCCCAACAACCTTTTCATTGTCCGCGCCTTCATTGACATCCGCCTGCACAATCAGAACTTTAATCCCATAAAGCCTTTCCAGTTCCTCTTTTGCATCTTCCAGCTTTTTCACATTACGCCCTGTAATTACAATATTCGCGCCTTCTTTTGCATAGGCGGTGGCGATGCCGTAGCCGATGGAACCGCATCTTCCGTTACTGAGCACAGCCCGTCCCGCTCCAGTGATAACCGCTGTCTTGCCTGTTAAAAATCCCATAGATAACAACCTCCTTGTTAAATGTTTATTGATTTTATCTTAATTTTAATTGTAAATCAAATAAGACCAAATAGCAAGCAAAAGAAAACTTGTCATCATTCTAAAATTATTCTATAATAACTACAAACATAAACAATATCACATTCTGGAAAGAAGGGAATTTGGCAGAGATGAAAACCGTTAGAACACTGTCTATCATAGCACTCTGTTTTATCTGTTTACTGGCATGTACCGGATGCCAGACGGACAAAACCAAAAAAACCGCTTCAGACCCCTCAAACACAGCCCCTCCCGCGGAAGATGAAAAAGACAAACAGGTGTCCGAAGATGATGAAAATGACCATACCGCAGATGTCGTGACCATAGTGCCAGCCGATGATGCGGAAACTGCCGGCGGAAATACCCAGCCCAAGGCAGACAAGGATACGGATACCGCTGCCCTGCTCACTGGCGGGGATATTGATTCACAGATAGAAGAATATCTGGAGAAAATGTCTATCCAGGAAAAGGCAGCGCAGATGTTTATCATTCTGCCGGAAGCCGCTGTCAATGCTGACATTGTTACAGAAGCCGGGGCCATGACAGAAGAAGCCATCCATAATATTCCTGTGGGCGGCTTCGTGTATATGGAACAGAATCTGCAGTCACCGGAACAGGTAAAGACAATGCTGGAAACCGTACAGGGCTACAGCATGGACCGCACGGGCCTGCCCCTGTTCACCTGTATTGATGAAGAGGGGGGAACCGTTGCCAGAATCAATGGAAACGCCAACTTTAATGTTCCGCCCATCGGCAGTATGGCAGAGGTGGGGGCCTCGGGCGATACCAATCAGGCCTACCAGACTGGCCTTGACCTGGGCAGCTATCTGTCCGAACTGGGTTTTAATGTGGACTTCGCCCCTGTGGCAGACGTACTGTCCAATCCTTCCAATGAGGTTGTTAAAGACCGCGCTTTCAGCAGTGACCCGGATGTGACAGCTGAAATGTCTGCCGCATTGCTGAAAGGCTTAAAGGAAAACGGAGTCTGCGGGGCATTTAAGCACTTTCCCGGGCACGGTGCCACAGAAGGGGACACCCATGAAGGATATGCCTTCACCTCCAAGACACTGGACGATTTGCTGACCTGTGAACTGATACCTTTTGAAAGAGGCATTCAGGAAGAGACTGATTTCATTATGGCCGGACACATTTCTCTGCCAAATGTTATCGGAGACGACACACCTGCCTCCCTCTCCTACAAAATGCTGTCAGAAATCCTGCGGGATCAGATGGACTACAATGGAATTATCATCACAGATGCCATGAATATGGGCGCCATCTCACAGACGTACACCGCCTCAGATGCTGCCGTAAAAGCCATCCAGGCAGGGGTGGATATTATTCTGATGCCGGATGATTTTACAGCCGCTTACCAGGGGATTCTGGACGCCGTGGATAATCACATTATCCCGGAAGACAGAATCAATGATTCTGTGAGCAGAATATTAAGAGTCAAATTAACCATGCTGGAAAAGTAAAAGGAGGACATATGGAACCAACCCAGATAACAGAAGAAGATGAAAACCAGTACACATGCACTTATGAATACAAGTGCCCCACAGATTCATCCAAATCCATACACACAGTAGTCTACAAAAAGGCCACCTGCACGCGGATTGACGATATCGTTCTGCATTTTCACTGCAGCAGAGATTCCAAATGCGTGAAATGCCAGCAGAATTATTTATAACCAAATGAAAGACAGGGCGTGATTCCCATCCTGTCATGTTTTTGGAAATCACGCCCTGTTTTATTCTCTCTTCTCAAAATGCTGGTAATCGATTGGATTCACCCAATCGCCGCCCCAGGTAAACCCACGCTCCAGAAAAAGCCTGCAGCACAGGTCGTCATGGTCGATGATATGCGGATCATCCAGGCTGCGGTCCATATACTTCTCGTCCCGATAATACTCGTCTGGGGTGCCGTCCTCGTTGTACCAGATGTAGGGATTCTGCAGCGGGTTAATATCAATGGCCCGTCCAAAGGCATGGTTTGATAATTCCGCGCTGGCCGTGGACTGGCGGTAATTAAACGCTGAAGTATTATTCTGGTCAATGGAAGAGCTGTCAGAAGTAATTCCATCCCCAGTCCAGTAATTATCCACCAGATACATGGACTGAATCTGATACTGGTGTTCAAACAATTCCTGAAATATTTCTAAAACATCCTCTTTCAGCGCGCTGTTCATAATCAGCTCCCCTACCTGAATCTCTCCATCAAAATTGTAATGAAGCATCTTAAAGTACGTCAGCTCATCCAGGCCGATGTCCTGATTCTGGCGGTAAGATTTTTCATTTATCCTCTGATAGACAGGGTCTCCCTCCACAATCTCATAAGCGCTGAAATAACGGGAAATATCCTCCATATCCAATACGTACGGCTCCAGAACATCCCCTGGATTGGAGTTATCCAGATTCTCCAGATACTGAGCCGTGGGCTGGGCCTTTTCTTTCTGCTGTTTTCTCAGCTTTTTCAGCTGTTTTTCATATTTTTTCTCTTTCTGCTCCCACTGCTTCTTCTCTGCCTCATGCCGGCTCTGCTGTTTCCACAGGGCAGCCGCCAAAACCACCCCCAGAAGAATCAGCAGAAGGCAGATGACAATAAGTATTATATCTCTTACATATCCCGCTTTTTTCTTCATCTGCTCTTCCTTTCTATTCATACCACACTCCGATATCTGTAATCACTGTATCATTCCAGTCGGTTCCCTTATAGACATCATTGATGGTTATTTTTAAGTCAGAGGTTTTCACCGCAGATGTGAACCGAATGCCGAACTGCTCCCATTTATCGGGAAATGACACTTTCCACGACTGTCCGTTCATGGATAATGTCAATGTGCGGGGCCGGTTGTTTCCATAATAATATTTTTTTGTCTTCCAGTTTCCCAGCTTAAAGCTCATGGCACAGACGCGGTATTCATCTTGGAACTGATAAGCCACATACTCATCAATCCCCGCCCCTTTCACTCCCTCCTGCCAGTTTGTCTGAATGTTATTGTCAAATAAATATTCGGGCAGATTACTCACGCCCTCCTGCTGTTTGATCACGGAAGAAGCCTCTGCCTCTGCCAGATCATTTTTATTCATTCTCCAATATTTGTCCTTCAGCTTCTTCACCTCGCCGGCTTTCATCTTCTCCACTTCTATGACGCCGTCATCCTTCTCCTTTTTCTGGCCGCTGTCTTTATCCCCGGATGATTCCGACTTTGCCGCTGTCTCTCCTTTACTGTCAGAGATCTTCGGCACAATCAGCACCAGGGACACCACGGTAAACAGGATGCAGATACCTGCCGCAATCAACACCACCGCTGTCAGACGTTTTAGCTTATCTGGCTCCGGCGCAGGGGCGTCCTGCCCGGATGTACGGCCTGTCCCCGGCCCGGTGTGCATCCCCATACTCATCTCTGTATCGAATTCCTCGTTCAGCACATACGTTTTATAGGGGTCAAACTCTGGCTGCCGGCTCTTTGTATCCCCAGGGACGCCCAGCGCTGCCATAAGCTCTCCCATATCAGCCCATCGGTTCTCCGAAGATACGGCCAGCCCTTTCATCAGGGCATCTTCCTGGTCTGCACGGATGCTCACGCCCAATTCCGATGGCCGCCTCAAGGCATCTCTGTGGAGTCTGTCCAGGGCATTTTCCGGTATCACTCCCGTAATACAGCTGTAAATGGAAGCGCACAGGCTGTAGACATCTGTCCAAGGCCCCTGCTTTCCTTTTTTCCGGTACTGTTCCTCCGGCGAGTAGCCCTGTTTCAGAATCACAGACATTTCCATATCATGGTTGGCAAAATACCTGGCTGAGCCGAAATCCATCAATTTCAGAGTCCCGTTTTTCTGATACATAATATTATCAGGGCTGATATCCCTGTGAATCATCCCTGCCTGATGGAATTTCTCCAGAGAACGCATCACAGGAATCATCAGGGAAATACACTCTGAGGCTTCCATTTTCCCCCTCCCGCGTACATACTGGCTCAATGTCTCCCCTTCCAGGTACTCCATCACAATATACGCAGTGTCGTTCTCCTCGAAATAATCCCGGACCCTTACTATGCCCGGCTCTTCCGGAAATTTCGCAATACTCCGGGCTTCCTGGAGAAAACGCGTCTTTCCCTTTTCAAAAAAATCCCCGCTGTCAGCTGTGGTGACTGTAACCGCATTGGAATGGCCATTGTTCCGATTCACATATCCGCAGGGATAATACTCCTTGATGGCAACCCGGATATCCAAATTGCGGTCTCTGCCAATATAAGTAATGCCAAATCCGCCCTCGCCGATAAAATTCCCGATCACATACTTTCCATTTAATAAAGTTCCAGGCGTCAGGTGATGTGCCGCCGCCTGGGTCTCTAAAGGGCTCCCGCAATACCGGCAGAATGCCCCCTCATCGGTCTCATTCATACATGTATAACAATACATAATTCTCTTCACTGCCTCTTTTCCATACCTTTTTGATACCTTTATGAATCCCGGTTTTTGATTTTCAGGCTTAATATGCTCACCACAGCGCAGAAAACTGTAATTCCCAGGCACCACCCCCACGAAACGGCCAGATTCGACACTTCATGGTCATAACAGCTCTCCGTCTCCAGCCTGACAACATCCGGAAAAGCCTCGCTGATCTGCAGGGGAAATTCGCTGCTGTTTAAGTCTGCAATACTGCCGAATGCAGACATGCCCCATTTGCTGTATGTAATATATGCAATATTCTCACTCCATCCACTCAGGTCAAACAAAACCCCGCTCATGATCAGCTGCAGAATCAGCACAAAGGGCATGATTGTCATGGCTGTGGTGGGATTGCCGGATATGGAAGAAATCATAATTCCAAGAACCGCGGAGCCGAATGTCAGCAGAAACATAGTGACAAAATACTCCACATAAGCACTGGTCACAATGCCCTCAGAATTAAAATCAATAAAACCCACACAGATAGCGAATATCACCATGCTCTGCACCAGGCACAGGACAAACTGCCATCTGATATTCGCCATAATATAGGAAGATATCCGGGTTCCCTGTCTGTATTCAGACCGGATAATCTCGTGTTCCTTACAGATGCTCTGAATAGAATTGAAAATGCCGATCCAGATACAGGCGGACGCAATG
>CANSYV010000043.1 GCA_947651335.1 uncultured Lachnospiraceae bacterium | reverse complement strand
CAACAACAAACATATGTTCTATAATAACGAAAAAGAACGTGTGTTTGGAGATGGGCGCCTATGATGATACAGGAACAGATGTCACTGGAAGAAAAACTGCATATTTTATCGGATGCCGCCAAGTACGATGTGGCGTGCACCTCCAGCGGAAATGAGAGGAAAGGGAACGGACGGGGGATTGGAAACTGCATTTCCGCGGGAATCTGCCACAGTTTTTCCGCGGACGGAAGGTGTATTACCCTGTTGAAGATTCTTTTTACCAATGAGTGCGTGTTTGACTGCAGGTATTGTATCAACCGCAGTTCTAACGATGTGCCCAGGGCGTCCTTTACGCCTGAGGAGGTGTGCCGCCTGACCATTGAATTCTACCGGAGGAATTATATAGAAGGACTGTTTCTCAGTTCCGGCGTTCTTCACAGCCCGGACTATACCATGAATCTGCTGTGTGAGACTGTGTACCGTCTGCGCAGGCAGTATTCTTTCCAGGGATATATTCATCTGAAGACAATTCCCGGGGCATCCCCCCATCTGGTGGAGCAGGCGGGCTATCTGGCAGACAGAATGAGCGTGAATCTGGAATTTCCCACTGCGGAGGGGCTGAAGCGTCTGGCTCCTCATAAAAGCCGCAGGACGATTCTGGAACCTATGCGGAGAATTCAGCTGAAATCCGGGGAAAATAAGCAGGAGCTGCTGGCCTGCCCCCACACGCCCCGGTTTGTGCCTGCAGGGCAGAGCACTCAGATGATTATCGGCGCGTCTGGAGAGAGTGACTACCAGATTGTATCAGTGGCTGAGGCCCTGTACAAAAAGTTTTCACTGAAAAGGGTTTTTTATTCCGCTTTTGTGCAGGTGAACCGGGACCTGGCGCTTCCCTCTGCCGGGGGCGAGCCGCCTTTTCTGCGGGAACACCGGCTGTATCAGGCAGACTGGCTGCTGCGCTTCTATGGATTCACAGCGGACGAGCTGCTGAGCCCTGAGAGGCCCAATTTTAATACCAGTCTGGACCCTAAGTGTGACTGGGCTCTGGGGCATCTTGAGCAATTTCCTGTGGAGGTAAACCGGGCAGATTATTATACCCTTCTTCGGGTGCCGGGAATCGGGAATAAGTCGGCCAGAAAGATTATGGGCGCCAGGAGATACGGGAGTCTGGACTTTCAGGATTTGAAAAAAATGGGGGTAGTGCTGAAACGGGCGGTTTATTTTATCACCTGCAGCGGCAGAATGATGTTCTCTTTTAAGATGGAGGAGAAGACGATTTTAGAAAAACTGACGGAATCTTCCGGAAATGGGGCTGTCCCTTCCAACAAGCCGTACCGTCAGCTGTCATTGTTTGCGGATATGGGATTGGAACATGAATGAGACGCGGGTCTGGGGAGGCGGATATGGGAGAAAAGTATGTGCTGGTATGTGAGGACAGTATAGACGGTATTTTCACAGGAGTATATGATGGATGGAAACTGGGAAACCGCGGGGCGCAGGTGGAATTGTGTGTGGAGATGAGCGGCCAGGCAGAGCTTTTCAGCCAGTATCTGGCCATAGAGGCGGACCAGGAGAAAGCCATGAAAGTGGCCGGGACCATTCAGAAAAGACTGGGGCAGGAGGTATATGAACAGCTGTGTTACGCGGCGTGTTCCACAGATGAACAAAAGGGCACCTGTATTTACTATGCGCTGCGAGAGGGGCTTTCAGGGGGAAATGCCAATCCCAGAGTGCTGGAGAATCTCAGGAATCCTTATATTTTGAAGATTTCCCGTATACAGCTGGCAGTGTGGCACGAGATGCACCGGTTCCTGGGTTTTGTGCGTTTTCGGGAGCTCTCCAATGGAGTCCTGTTCTCTGTCATCTGTCCGGATTACGCAGTGCTGCCTCTGATTGCGCCCCATTTTGCCGACCGTCTGCCAGGGGAGAACTGGGTAATTTACGATGAGAAGCGGCGGGATGCGCTGGTTCATCCGGCTGGAGGTGAATGGTATATCCGCCGCCAGGTGGAAGTGGAACCGTGCCAGGGAGAGAAGGGCCGGTGTGAGGAGCAGTATGAGAGATTGTGGAAAGAGTTCTGCAGAAGCATCACTGTGCCGGAACGCAGGAATCAGAGACGGCAGGCCCAGAATCTTCCAATAAAATACCGAAAACATCTGACTGAGTTTTGTTAAAAATCACTATTGACAAAAATTCCCCTGAATGACATAATAGGTCAAACCCAAAAGTACTCTGCTGTGATAAAGTGCACAGCGGTGCCGGTGCAGGATTATTTTGCTGTTTTGTACCGGGCAGTCACTTATTTCAATCATGAGGAGGAAGTTGTTATGGAGATGAAACTTAAATTAAACGGTATCAAAGATGTGACGGAATTGGTGGCCGCGGCAGGAAAATGCGATTTTGACATTGATATTTTTTATAACCGCGTCATTATTGACGCAAAGTCTGTTCTCGGTATTTTGAGCATGGACTTGAACAAAGTATTGACGATCAGATGCTATGGCGAGGATGAGGACCTCAAGAAAGTTCTGCAGAAGTTTGCCGTAGAGGAAGCAGCAGCCTGATTGTGAATACAGTTGGATTTATGTCATATAGAATGCCTGTCCCGTTTGTTCGTCATAGTGTATCCGGAGATTTGTCTGCAGTCATTGCGCAGACAGCTTTGGAGTGCTGTGTGGAGAAAAGGGATGGGCGTTTTTCGTCCTATAGGAATGATGCGGCTGGCAGCAGCCCGCCGCAGGCGGAGAATCCTGCTTTGCAGAATTGTATTTTATGGAGGCGGTTTTGGAGAAACGAGTAATCAGGATATCTGTGCGTAATCTGGTGGAATTCGTGCTGCGAAGCGGTGACCTGGACCGCAGGAGGAGTTCTCAGGCGGATAAAGAAGCCATGCAGAAGGGAGGCAGAATCCATCGGAAGATCCAGCGGCAGATGGGAGGAGAATATCAGGCTGAGGTTCCTCTGGTATGGGAGCAGGAATATGATGAGTTTGTTCTTCGCCTGGAGGGGCGCGCGGATGGGATTATAGCGGGAAGAAAGAAGTCTGGCTCAGAAGAATCTGTACCGGTGATTGATGAGATTAAAGGGGTCTTTTTGGATGTGAATTATATTCAGGAGCCCAAAGAGGTGCATCTGGCACAGGCGAAATGTTATGCCTGCATCTATGCCCAGATTAATCAGTGCCCCAAAATTGCCGTACAGATGACTTATTGTAATATGGAGACAGAGCAAATCCGCCGTTTCCGCAGTGAGTATGCTGCTGATGAGCTGAAGCAGTGGTTTCAGGGAATACTGGCGTACTATCAGAAATGGGCCCAGTATCAGGTGCAGTGGCTGAACCGGAGGAACGGGTCTATGGAGGGGCTGGAGTTTCCATTTCCATACCGGCCGGGGCAGCGGGATATTGTGAAAGGGGTGTATCACTGCATCACAGTGAGAAAACAGCTGTTTGTCCAGGCGCCTACCGGGGTGGGAAAGACTATGTCCGCTGTGTTTCCGGCTGTCCGGGCCATGGGTGAGGGCAGGGGAGAGAAGCTTTTCTACCTGACTGCGAAGAATGTGGCACGTGTGGTGGCGGAAGAGGCGGTTTCCCTGCTGAGACAAAAAGGGCTGCTTTTTCAGGCAGTGGTTTTGACGGCCAGGGAGAAGATCTGCCCCATGGAAAAAGCCATATGCAATCCAGACGAATGTCCTTATGCCAAAGGACATTTTGACAGGGTCAATGACGCTGTATTTGAATTGTGGACCAGTGAGGAGGCTTTGGACAGGAGGGCCATAGAAAATCAGGCAGAGAGATGGCAGGTGTGTCCTTATGAGATGAGTCTGGACCTGTCCCTGTGGGTGGACGCTGTTATCTGCGACTACAATTATGTATTTGACCCCAATGCCCATCTGCGCCGCTTTTTCGGAGACAATGCCAAAGGGGATTATATCTTTCTGATTGACGAGGCTCATAATCTGGTGGAGCGGGGAAGAACCATGTACAGCGCGCAGCTGGGCAGAAAACGTGTGCTGGCCGCCCGAAGGAAATTCCGTTCTCTTTCCAGGAAGCTGGGGAGGCATCTGAGCAGACTGAACCGGCAGCTTCTGGCTATGGAGAAAGAATGTGACACATACCGTGTGCTGAAAAACGCGGGGAGCATACCTGCTCTGGTGATGAATGTCACAGGGGAAGTGGAAGCGCTGATGGAAAATGATGATGTGGAGCTCACAAGGGAAGAAAGGGAGGAGCTTCTGGACTTTTATTTTGTCATGCGGGACTTTTTGAATATCTCAGAGCTGGTAGATGAGAATTATGTGGTCTACACACAGCAGGATGAGGAAACGGGTTTCCGGATGAAACTTTTCTGTGTGAATCCCTCCAGGAATCTGCAGAATTATCTGGATAAAGGAGCCAGCGCGGTTTTCTTTTCCGCCACATTTTACCCTATGTCTTATTACCGGTCATTGTTCAGCAGGAGGCAGGATGACTATGCAGTGTATGTGCAGTCGCCTTTTGACCAGAAAAACAGGTGTCTGTGCATCGGGCGGGATGTGAGCAGCCGTTATGCCAGGCGGGGACAGGAGGAGTACCAAAAGATTTCAGGATATATTTACCAGACAGCTTCTGCCAAAATCGGCAATTATCTGGTGTTTTTTCCCTCTTATCAGATGCAGCAGGAGGTGTTACAGGAATTTCTGGAACAGTATGGGAGCCAGTCTGTCCGGTGTATCTGTCAGAGGTCAGGGATGGATGAGGGGGAGAGGGAAGAATTTCTGGACATGTTCCGGCAGGGGCAGCAGGAGGAAAGCCTTGTGGGATTCTGCGTCATGGGAGGAGTCTTTTCTGAGGGGATTGATCTGATCGGGGAAAGCCTCATAGGCGTTGTGGTGGTTGGCACGGGGATTCCCCAGATTGGCTGTGAGCGGGAGATACTGAAAGAGTATTATGACGCCCGGGGCAAAAAGGGATTTGACTATGCTTACCGCTATCCGGGCATGAATAAAGTGCTCCAGGCCGCAGGACGGGTGATCCGCACGGCCCAGGACCAAGGGGTGATTCTGCTTCTGGATGACAGGTTCCTTGGGTGGGAGTACCGCCGGCTGTTTCCTGTGGAATGGTCAGATTATCAGGTGTGCGTCCAGGAGACCCTGGAGCAGCACCTGAAAGATTTCTGGAGCAGATGAATACAGTCTAATCTTCGTTAAATGCCACATCCACAGTGCCCATGCCGCATTCAATCTGCAGTTTTGAATCCGCGTCGTCGCCGGAGTATTCGTGGTGTCCCATGGAAAAGCTGTTCTTACCCACAGTTACAGCTCCGGCACCGCAGGTAATGTCACAGTCATAGTCCTCCTGGCTGTATGACAAAGCCAGAGATACGGTGCCCATGCCGCAGTCGATTTTGGTATCTTCGCAGTCCAGGTATGACAGGTTGAGTTCACCCACGCCGATCTCCCATTCAGATTTTTCGGACAGGATTTCTCCAGAAGAGCTCAGGGAGCCGGCACCCAGTTTTACTTTTAGATCGTCTGCCTCCAGATTTTCTACTGTGACAGCAGCGGCGCCCATGTCCAGCTCTGCCTCGTCGAAGTATTCGTCTTCCGGGAGGCAGATGCGCACCCGGGCATCATCCCGGACTTTCTGAAAATCTGTGGTTATTTTCAGCGTGCCTCCGTCCATGAAAGTCTGGATGGAATGGACGGGGTCGGAGAGGATTTCCACATAAATTTCATCTTCATCCGTTTCTGACACTTCCAGTGTGCCCCTTTTAAATTCCACATCCAGGGATTCTACATCGTAGTAATACTGGCGCTGGGAGCCGGTATCCGACTGGGTGCTTTTTTCTGAGCGGTGGAAAATACCATGGGAGGGGATGGAAAATTCCCCCTGGTCCACAGCGTTGATAAATTGGCCCCAGGTAGCGCCCAGGGCCACGGAGGCGATAACAGAGCCAAGGCCCAGGGTAAAAAAGAGAACTGATAATATCACACCGATTTTTACGATTGTTTTCATATATTTTCCTTTCTTATTTCTTCAGAGTTTTCCATTTTTCCTGGCACCAGTCAAAGAACCTGAGCAGGTGTTTCCAGCACCAGCGGGCCAGCCGGGGAAGTATCTTGATGGCCACCCATAGAAACGAGATCAACAGTAAGATGCCCACAGCCAGGATAATCAGTCCCAGCCCTGTAATCAGTAAACCCAGAGCCGGGTTGGTGATACATTCCACCAGGCCCGCTGCTGTCATGGCTGCGCCGCCGGCAATGGCTGCGATGGCAATGCCCGCCAGTCCGGCAGCCAGCCCGAAGACAGCGGCCAGCAGTCCGAATACCAGTCCGAAGATGCCTCCCAGCAGTCCAAACACCAGCCCGAAGATACCGCCCAGAAGTTCTACCCCGATACTGCAGGCCGCGGCCAGGGCCAGGATGATAATCACAATCTTTTTGGTCTTGCTGTCTTTGAAAAATTCCCGATGGCCCTTGTCTTGTTTTTCTGTGTGGTCATTGTCCCTGCCGGGCATGGGCCGGGGCGTCTGCATGTTGTGGGGAATCCGGGTGTCGCGAAAGCCCTGTTCGGAGTATTCCCCATAGTTTTTCTGTGACGTTTTCGCAGATTGAAATTCTGCTTTCAGGCTTGCGGCGGCTTTTTTCGGGTCGCCGCCCAGTTCCTGAATGACCTGGGCCTCATTCTCAGGCCCTGCGTCGTCAAAATAGTTATTGTAATATTCCAGAGCTTCCCTGCGCTCTGCCTCTGGAATGTCTTCCAGCAGCTGTGCAAGCTGTCTTAAAAATTCCTGCCTGTTCATAATTGTGATCCCTCCTCTTTCTTCAGACATGATAGCTGCCGGTCAGAACACTGGTGATCCGGCTGGAATATTTCTTCCATTCAGATTGGTACAGGTTCAGCTGTGCGGCGCCTTTTTCTGTAATTTTGTAATATCTTCGGTTTCTGCCGCGAAATTCCATATCATACGCCTCCAGGCAGTCGTCTTTCTGCAGACGGCGGAGCACCGGATAGAGTGTGGATTCGGAGATATTGATAGCCTGCCGCACATCCTGGGTGATTTTATATCCATAAGTTCCTTCTTTTGTTCTGGATACCACAGCCAGAACAATGGCGTCCAGCAGGGCAGCGCCTGTGTTAAATACCATATGATCCCTCCTGTGTGTTTCAGTTTATTGTTTTGATAATAATACTATATATCATATAATATAGATTTGTCAATAGTATTATATGGGATTTTTCTACAGTTCCTTGGAGTGTGTTTGAAGACGGGGCTGCGTGTTGACTTTGTGATATGATACAATTATAATAATTGCTATAGAATTTTGAAATGATTAGCATACAGGGACAGGTCGGCTCGAGAGGAATATTTAAAAAATGTAAGGAAGAATCCTGGCAATAATGATTTGTTTATGATTGATATTATGAGGGAAGGGATAAAAGATGGAGACCCGCGCTTATTGTGATAATTATTTAGAAGATGCCCAGTACACAATGGGGAATATGATGGACTATGCGCTTAATATCTGCGGAATCAATGGGGAAGAATATTTTCTGGATAAGTCACCGGAGTTCTGGTGTGGCTGGATATTGGCGTATTATCAATGGCGCAGCTGTATGAGCTTCAAAAGGATCTATCAGTTCATTACCATAGAGGACTTACTCTGCATGTATCCAACACACCATGAAGCAGAGAATGAAGAATCTGGGAATAGACGCAAGGGAAGTGTCCCGGCACACAGGGATTCCTGTGGAAGTGGTATCTGAATTAGAGTCTGATTTCTCAAAAATCAAAAGTATTATGACACAGCAGCTGTTCCATCTGGCAAATTTTTTTGGATGCGCAATGGAGGATTTAATGGAATATTAATATCTTGACGCTGCAAAGCGTGTCTGAAAGTTCATTTCGATCATCTTTCAGACACGCTTCTAGTACATTTTTCTACAGCTCCATACAGGCAAAGTCCGGCACTGCTGACAACACTGGATACAGCAAAAGAGCCAGAACAAGACCGCCGATGCCCTGAGCCAGGTTGGGAATCATACTTCCCAGCGCGGCGGCAGTTCCATACAGAACAATCTCACAGATTCCATAGCCAAACACTACCAGCACAATATCCGCGATTCCGCCCGCGGCAACTCCTGCCCAGGCAGGTATTCCTTTGGTTTTTACAAAATGAAAGGCTTTTCCTGCCAGAAATCCCACAGCGCCTTTAATGATAAATGTTATAGGAACATATAGAAAATAGCCGCCCAGCAGATCTGACATAGCTGATCCAATGCCAGCGGCAAGACCGCCGTACACAGGGCCCAGAAAGATTCCGGACAGAATCACGATTGCGTCTCCAGGATGAATATATCCTCCGGTTCCCGGGGTAGGTATCCGGATTGACATTGTCGCCGCGCATGCCAGAGCCGCAAACAGGGCCGCCAGCACCAGTTTTTTTGTATTTTTCATTTTCAGCCACTTCCTTTCAAGTATAGCAGCAGGGGTATCCTCTTTTGGGCAATGGGATTTATAACCCTGCTGAATAGTTACATTTCAGCTATATATCATACACCTGCCGGCAGACTTTGACAATCCATTTCTCCGGATTTTCTCAATTCATTTGTAACAGAAGCGGACAAGCGCTGCGATGGCGCCGGCAGTACTGTTGGAGAACCCCCATCGGTATACAGCCGCTTCCAGAAAGACTTCATAAAAATAAGGGATGGTTACATTCATTTTTTTATTCCAATCACTGTGTGAAAATGCTATAATAAAAACACTGTACAATTTTTTGACACCCGCCAGCATTTTTAAGACCACGCTCTGGGGATATGTAAAGAAATAGCAATAGAAAGTTATTTTATTTGCTGTTCCTAAGGAGGACGATATTTTGTAT
>CANSYV010000042.1 GCA_947651335.1 uncultured Lachnospiraceae bacterium | reverse complement strand
CACAAAGATTTTGATGAGTGGAAGAGGAAGCACAGCCAGGAAGAGATGGACTATCAGACCTGGATTCATAAGTCTCTGATTTATCAGCTGGACCAGCTGAAGCTGACAGATATTAATTCCATGCTGACAGATCTGAAAGAAGATTCTTCAGAGCAGGAGCCCAGGATAGAGTTCAGGCAGAAGCAGCAAAAGAAAAAGAGGCGTTTCTTTGGGAAACATTGACTTTTAAAAGCCGTAACTATATAATAATGAAAGTATATAAGGGGGAAGTTTGTGAGTCTGCTGGCAGAAGAGGAATATGTAAGAAAAAACAATAAAAAACTGCGGAGAGGCTATACTACAGGCTCCTGTGCGGCAGCTGCGGCCAAAGGGGCGGCGCTGATGCTTCTGGGGGGAGAACAGACCGGGCAGGTGGAGCTGATGACACCCAAAGGAATTCTGCTGAGGCTGTCCCTGGAGGAGATCAGCAGGGAGGCGGACAGTGTATCCTGCGGTGTGGTGAAGGATGCAGGAGACGACCCGGACACCACCCATGGGCTGTTAATCTGTGCAAAGGTATCTTTCAGCAGCCAGCCGGGGATACAGATAGAGGGCGGACATGGGGTGGGGCGTGTGACTGTGCCGGGACTTGACCAGCCGCCTGGGGCCGCGGCCATTAACCGGGTTCCCCGCAGTATGATTGCAGGTGCCGTGGAGGAAGTGTGCGGGCAGTTTGGTTATCAGGGCGGCCTCTCGGTGCTGATTACGGTTCCCAGGGGCCGGGAGACGGCAAAGAAGACGTTTAATCCCCGCCTGGGTATTGAGGGCGGTATTTCTATATTGGGGACCACAGGGATTGTGGAGCCTATGAGTGAACAGGCCTTAATCAAAAGTATTGAAGTGGAAATGAATGTGCGCATTGCCCAGGGAAACCAGGTGCTTTTGGTGACACCGGGAAATTACGGGGAGGCTTTTTTGAAGGAACATCTTTCCCTGCCCTTTGAAAAGAATATGAAATGCAGTAATTTTATTGGGGAAACCATAGATATGGCAGTGGAGAAAGGGGTTCTGGGTATTTTGTTTGTGGGCCATATTGGTAAGCTGATTAAAGTGGCAGGGGGAATTATGAATACCCATTCCCACTGCGCGGACTGCAGATGTGAATTGATGGCCGCCAATGCGCTGCGGGCTGGGATTTCCAGAGAGGGGGCACTCGAGGTTTTACAGACAAAGACGACAGATGAAGCACTGGATATTCTGGAACGGGAGCAGGTGTTGGAACAGACGATGAAATTGGCGGCAAATCAGATCCAATTTTATCTTGAGCACCGCTCCTATGGAGAAATCCAGCTGGGAGCGGTGTTTTTTTCCAGTATCCGGGGATATCTGGGAGAGACGGCAAATGCCAGGGAACTTATGGAAAAAATCAGATGATACACAGGAGGATAAGAGAGGATTATGGTACATTTTGTGGGAGCAGGGCCGGGGGCACCGGATTTGATTACCCTGCGGGGAAAGGAGCTGCTGGAGCAGGCGGATGTGATTATTTACGCGGGATCGCTGGTGAATCCCCAGCTTCTGGATTATGCAAAACCCAAATGCCAGATACATAACAGCGCCAAGATGACACTGGAGGAAGTTCTGGATGTGATGCGCCAGGCGGAAAAGGAAGGCAGGGTGACAGTGCGGCTGCATACAGGAGACCCCTGTATATACGGCGCTGTCCGTGAACAGATGGACGTGCTGGATGAGGAGGGGATTGCCTATGATTCCTGTCCAGGGGTCAGCTCTTTCTGCGGGGCAGCTTCTGCTTTGAATCTGGAATATACACTGCCGGAGGTTTCCCAGAGTGTGATTATCACCCGTATGGCAGGCAGGACGCCGGTTCCGGATAAAGAGAGCATTGAGTCTTTTGCGGCACACCAGGCTACTATGGTTGTCTTTTTGAGCACCTCTATGCTGGAGGAGCTCAGTGAAAGGCTTGTGGCAGGCGGGTACACCAAAGATACTCCCGCGGCCATTGTGTATAAGGCTACCTGGGAGGATGAAAAGACCTATGTGTGCACAGTGGGAACACTGGCCCAGACTGCCAGGGAACATCAGATTACTAAAACGGCATTGATGATTATCGGAGATGCAGTGTCTGCCAGCTCCTATGAGCGGTCCAGGCTGTACCATCCGGAGTTTGAGACAGAGTTCCGTGATAAGAAAAGTGACTGTTAAATATAGAAAACATTAATGAGGGAGTTTCATGGAGATTGGTATTATCAGTTTCAGCCGCAGAGGCTATGAATTGGGGGAAAAGCTGAGGGCTGGACTGGAAGAGAGAGACTGTCAGGTGTCTGTATGGGGAAAGGGAAGATTTTCCTCTGATACGGCATATCAGGTGGAAGAATCGGTGGGCCAGTGGACAGGAAATCACTTTGGGACACTGGATGCGTTTATTTTTGTGGGGGCCTGTGGAATCGCGGTGCGCAGCATTGCTCCCTATATCCGCCATAAGACGGTGGACCCTGCCGTTGTGGTGGTGGATGAAAAGGGGAAATTTGCCATTTCACTTTTGTCCGGACATATCGGGGGAGGCAACCGTCTGGCGCAGACTGTAGCCGAAATCGCCGGTGCACAGCCTGTGGTCACCACTGCTACTGATTTGAACCAGGTTTTTGCGGTGGACATGTTCGCGCAGAAAAATGGATGTTATATGGCAGACATGAAGTATGCCAAGGAGATTTCGGCCAGGCTTTTAGAGGGAAAGCCTGTGGGCTTTTACAGTGATTTTCCCTGGGTGGGGGATCTGCCTTCAGGGCTGGTACACGGGGAACAGGAGGAGAAGCCGGAACTGGGAATTGCTCTGACGGCCAGCTTCCGGGAGCATCCGTTTCTCCACACATTGTATCTGATTCCACGGGTGATCAGCGTGGGAATTGGCTGCAGGAAGGGCACACCCATGAAGAAAATCGAGGAGGCTGTCAGGTATGCGGGTAATCAGCTGCTGATTCCCGTAGTGGCCTTTGAACAGGCGGCCAGCATTGATTTAAAAAAGGATGAGCCGGGGATTGTGGATTACTGCAGGGAGCGGCAGATTCCCTATGTGACCTTTTCCGCAGAGGAGCTGAATGAACTGGAGGGACAGTTTACCCCCTCCCCCTTTGTGGAGTCTGTGGCAGGTGTGGATAATGTGTGTGAGAGGAGCGCTCTGCGGGCCTGTGGAAAAGGACGGATTGTTTTAAGAAAGACGACACGGGACGGGGTGACCGTTGCCCTTGCCATGAAGAAATGGAGTCCGGTGTTTTGAGAGAACTTTGACATAAGAGAGGATTTTTTATGAGTACAATATATGTGGCAGGCATTGGACCGGGTTCTTATGAACAGATGACCATTGAAGCAGCTGAGGCCTTGAAAAGCTGTGATGTGATTATCGGCTATACGGTTTATGTGGATTTGGTGAAAGAGCATTTTCCGGGAAAAGAATTTCTCACAACTCCTATGAAAAAGGAGGTACAGCGGTGCCGGATGGCTTTTGAGGAAGCTGAAAAAGGAAAGTCTGTTGCCATGATCTGCAGCGGAGACGCGGGAGTTTACGGCATGGCCGGGCTCATGTATGAAGTGGGGCAGGATTATCCCCAGGTAGAGGTGAAGGTGCTGCCGGGAGTGACTGCGGCCACAGCCGGAGCTGCTGTTCTAGGTGCGCCGTTGATTCACGATTTCTGTCTGATCAGCCTCAGCGACCTGCTGACCCCCTGGGAGAAGATTGAGGCGCGGCTTCTGCATGCGGCGGAGGCGGATTTTGCCATCTGCCTGTATAATCCTTCCAGTAAGAAACGGAAAGATTATCTGAACAGAGCCTGCGGTTTGCTGCTGCGTTATCAATCGGAAGATACGGTGTGCGCGGTTGTGAGAAACATCGGAAGAGAAGGGGAGCAGAACCAGATCATGACCCTGAAGGAACTGCAGAATACCCAGGTGGATATGTTCACCACAGTGTTTATCGGCAATTCCCAGACAAAGAGGCTGGGGGACCGCATGGTTACGCCCCGGGGATATAAAGATGTGTAAGATACTTGTATTTGCAGGTACGGCGGAGGGCTATGCCCTGGCAGAATATCTGTATGAGAATCAGGCGGCGGCCCATATCTGTACTGCCACAGAGTATGGCCTGAAGCATCTGAAAGAGAGGGAGAATTTCACCTGTTCCGGGCATCGGATGGACGGGGAAGAAATGAGAGCTTTCCTGGCGCGGCATTCGTTTTCCCATGTGGTGGATGCCACGCATCCTTATGCCGCCCAGGTGAGCGCCAATATCCGCAGAGCGTGTGAAGAACAAAATGTTCCCTATATGCGGGTGGTCCGGGAGGAACTGGCGCCGAATGAAGAACAGGGACAGATCCACTATGTGGAAGATGTGCCCGGTGCGGTGGAGTTCTTAAAGAAAACCCAGGGGAATATTCTGGTGACAACAGGAAGCAAGGAGCTGGCGGCTTTTACCAGTCTTCCTGATTATGAAAACCGGGTATATGCCCGGGTGCTCTCCCTGCCGTCTGTGGTTCAGGCATGTGCTGGCCTGGGATTTACCGGGAGCCATCTGATTTGCATGCAGGGGCCTTTTTCCACGGAAATGAACCAGGCTATGCTGCGCCAGTGGCAGTGCCGTTATCTGGTGACGAAGGATACCGGCCATGCCGGAGGATTTCAGGAAAAATGCCAGGCTGCCAGACAGCAGGGGGTCCAGCTGGTGGTGATCGGCAGGCCTGTTGTGGAACAGGGAATTACCTTCTGGGAGTGTAAGAGAAAACTCCAGTCCATCTGTGAGATTCCTTACCGTCCGCAGGTTTCCCTGGTGGGAATCGGAATGGGGGACGAGGCTACCATGACTCTGGCCGGGCAGAAGGCCTGCCGGGAGGCTGACCTGCTCATCGGCGCCGGGAGGATGCTTCAGGCAGCGGCAGTCCCGGGACAGCCCATTCTAAAGGAATACCGGGCAGAGCGGATTCTGGATTATCTGCTGGAACATCCGGAGTACGAAAAGATTGCTGTGGCCCTGTCCGGAGATGTGGGTTTTTACAGCGGTTGCCGTCCACTGATGGATAAGCTCAGGAAAGGACTGCCCAAAGAGGCGGTGATACAGGCACTTCCAGGGATTTCCTCCCTGAATTATTTTATGGCGGGAATCGGCAGAAGCTGGGATCAGGCTGTGCTGGCCAGCGCCCACGGCAGGTCCTGTAATCTGGTGCATCAAATCCGCGCCAATGAAGGGACTTTCGGGATTCTGGGTGAGTCAGGCGCCATCGGGCAGCTGTCGCAGAAATTGTGCAGTTACGGTCTGGGGGATGTGCAGCTTTTTGTGGGAGAACAGCTGTCTTATCCCGGGGAGAAGATTTTTTCTGCCAGGGCACAGGAGCTGACAGATTATCAGGGCGATCCTTTAAGTGTGTTCTATGCCTGGAACTCTCATCCGGTTCTTTATCCGGGGCGTATCCGGGATTCGGAATTTATCAGAAACACTGCCGGGGAGAAGACGGTTCCCATGACCAAAGAGGAAGTGCGTACACTTTCCCTGGCGAAGCTGGAACTCTCCCCGGAGGCGGTCTGCTATGACGTGGGTGCGGGAACCGGCTCTTTGTCCGTGGAAATGGCCCTGAGGGCTTTTGAGGGAAAGGTATACGCGGTGGAAAGAAAGCCGGAGGCGGTGGAATTAATCCGGGAAAACGCCCGGAAATTCGCGAGGGATAACCTGGAAGTGGTGGAGGGACTGGCTCCGGACGTGCTGGAGGGGCTTCAGGCGCCCACTCACTGCTTTGTGGGGGGATCTTCCGGAAATCTGAGAGAAATTCTGGAGGCAGTTCTTGAGAAAAATCCCGCTGTCCGCATTGTCATAAACTGTATCACACTGGAGACCCTTCAGGAAGCTATGGATTCGGTGAAAACACTTTCCCTGAAAGATACAGAAGTGGTCCAGGTGATGGTATCCCGGGCCCGCAGTCTGGGCAGGTATCACATGATGATGGGGGAAAATCCCATCTATATTATTACTTGTACAGGAGGGAAGGCACAATGAACATTCCCCGTATATTAATTGGGGCCGGGGCCAGCGGCAGCGGGAAGACGCTGATCACCTGCGGAATCCTTCAGGCACTGCAGGAGAGGGGGCTGAAAGCCGCTTCTTTTAAATGCGGTCCGGATTATATAGACCCTATGTTCCACAGCCAGGTGCTGGGGACAAAATCCCGGAATTTAGATACGTTTTTTACAGGTGAAGCGGTCACCCGCTATCTGCTGGCAGAGAACTCCAGGGATGCGGATATTGCAGTGATGGAAGGTGTCATGGGCTTTTATGACGGCGTGGGCGGCACTACGGTTCAGGCCAGCGCCTATGAACTGTCCAGTGTGACCCGTACACCGGCGGTGCTTGTGCTGGACTGCCGGGGAATGAGTCTTTCCGTGGCGGCCTATGTAAAAGGTTTTCTGGAATTCAGGGAAGACAATCGAATCCGGGGGGTGGTTTTGAATCAGCTGTCCCCCATGATGTATGAACGTATGAAGAATCTCCTGGAAGAGAATCTGAATATAAAAGTGCTGGGCTATGTGCCGAAAGTGGCGGACTGCGTCATTGACAGCCGCCATCTGGGGCTGGTAAAGCCAGAGGAGATTCCCGATCTCAGGCAGCGCCTGAAACGTCTGGCGAATATACTGGAGAAAACCATGGATTTGGATGGCCTGCTGGAGCTGGCCAGGGAGGCGCCGCAGCTAGAGGAGACAGATCTGGAGCAGGAAAATCCCTGTTTTTCCTGGCGTCTTCAGGAGCCGCTGACCATTGCGGCGGCAAGAGATGAGGCATTTTGCTTTTTCTATGAGGATAATTTCCGCCTGCTTAAAAATATGGGGGCTGAGATTGTATGGTTTTCCCCTTTGAGAGATAGGGAAGTTCCCAAAGAAGCCAAAGGGCTTTTGCTGTACGGGGGATATCCGGAGCTGTATGCCCGGGCGCTGTACAAAAATAAGTCCATGAGAAAGAGCATTTATAAGAGAGTCACAGAAGGGATGCCCTGTGTGGCGGAGTGCGGCGGATTCATGTATCTCCATGAGACCATGGAGGATATGGAGGGCAATGCCTATAAAATGGCAGGGATTATACCCGGAGGGGCTTACCGGACGCCAAAGCTGAACCACCGGTTTGGCTATGTGAAACTTTCCCAGGGGATTGAGGGGGTCTTTGGCCAGGATGTGGGGGAGATTCCCGCCCACGAGTTCCACTATTTCGATTCCCCCAGCTGCGGCAAGGATTATCTGGCGAAAAAACCATGCAGCACCCGCTCCTGGGAGTGCATGCACAGCATGAATCAGCTGTTTGCCGGATTTCCCCACTTTCACTATTATGGGAATCCTCAGGTGGCAAAGGCGTTTTTGGAAAAATGCAGGGAATATTCTGATTCCGGCAGAAAGGGCAGGCGGCAGCGTCTATGAATTTGCATAATTTTGTTCTGCCTTTGGGATTTCTGCTGGATTTGCTGCTGGGGGACCCCAGATGGCTGTATCATCCCATCTGTCTGGTGGGAAATGGAATTTCTTTTTTGGAAAAATTACTGCGCAGGGTATTCGGCTGTGAACAGCCTGGCAGTCATCCTGGCAGGGAGACAGCTGCCGGGGCGGTTCTGGTGCTTTTGACTGCAGTGTGTGCCTGGGGTATTCCCTGGGCAGTCCTGTATGTGTTAAGAGGCCGCTGGCCGCTGGCCGCTTTTCTCCTGGAGACATTCTGGTGCTGGCAGCTGCTGGCAGCCTGTACCCTGAGACAAGAGAGTATGAAAGTTTACCAGGAGCTGGTGAAGCAGAATCTGGAAAAAGCCCGCTATGCAGTTTCCATGATTGTGGGCAGAGATACCGCCCAGCTGACACTAGAAGGGGTCACAAAGGCTGCGGTGGAGACCATTGCGGAGAATACTTCTGACGGTGTGACGGCGCCTATGTTCTATATGGCGCTGCTGGGAGTGCCGGGAATGTTTCTCTATAAAGCTGTGAATACTATGGATTCCATGGTGGGATATAAGAATGAGCGGTATTTTTATTTTGGGAAATGCGCGGCCAGGCTGGATGACGCGGCTAATTTCATTCCCGCAAGACTGACAGCTCTGCTGATGATACCGGCCAGTGCTCTGTCCGGGCTGGATGGAAAGCATGGGTGGAAAATTTTCTGCAGGGACCGTCTGTGTCATGCCAGTCCCAATTCTGCCCAGACAGAATCTGTGGCTGCCGGGGCGCTGCATGTACAGCTGGCGGGGGATGCCTGGTATTTTGGGAAACTGTATGAGAAGCCCTCCATCGGCGATAGGGACCGGGAAATCCAGCCGGAGGATATTCCCAGGATGAACCGGCTGATGTATGTGACCGCATTTCTTGGGATGGTATGTTTTACACTAATCAGGATGGGAGTTTCTGGAAGGCTATGAGTGGTATGAAGCATTTGCACGGCGGAGACGTGTATCGATATAAAGACTGTATAGATTTTTCTTCTAATTGTAATCCTCTGGGACCGCCCAAAGGTGTGGTGCAGGCGGCGGCAGAAAGTGCGGCCCGGATGGCTGCTTATCCGGATGTACGCTGTCAGGAGCTGAGGGAAGCGCTGGCTGAGTATGAGGGAGTCAGCCAGCAGATGCTGTATTTTGGAAATGGGGCCGCGGAAGTGATTTTTTCCCTTTGTCTCGCCGCAAAACCAAAAAGAGCACTGGTTCCGGCTCCCACCTTCGCAGAGTACCAGCAGGCGCTGGCCAGTGTGGGATGTGAGGTGTCTTACTTCTATCTGAAAGAGGAAAATGGCTTTCAGGTGGATGCTGGCTTTGTGGATGCAGTCAGACGGGAACAGCCCCAGGTGGTTTTTCTGTGTAATCCCAATAATCCCACAGGAGTTCTCACACCCCGGGATTTGCTGGCTGATATTCTGGCAGTCTGTGAGGAAACAGGCAGTCTGCTGGTTCTGGATGAATGCTTCAATGATTTTATCCAGGACAGGGAAGCATATACCATGAAG
>CANSYV010000041.1 GCA_947651335.1 uncultured Lachnospiraceae bacterium | reverse complement strand
GGGATAAGTCTGCGCCCTTTCAGGCCGGGGCAAATTCTGAACCCCTATGCCCCGCCATTACAGCAGAGCCTTTCGCTTTTTATCCCATTCCTCTACCCTCTGTGCCGTCTGTCCCCCTTGCGGGTTCCATACCTTCTTCCCATATGACATACTTTCCTATACTATTTTTAGAAGGAACACATAGGGCTTACCAAGTTCCGCATACGTAAATAATTGTGAGTACCTTAGACGCCGTCTTTGAGCCGGGAGGATTTTGTCCATCTGCCGCGGAATTGCTAAAGCTCCCGCGGCCGCCTCCGCACCTTTTGGTGTAAGTGTACCAGCCTTATTTCACTTAAATTCCTGTAACGACCCTTACAACGATTCACATCTGCATTCGTCATAGCACTCTTATCCTAACAGTACATCCGGCCAAGGCTGCCAGATTTCCCATATTGTCCCACAAGCTTTCCACCCAGACGTTACCCTCTGCGCAGATTGTGGCAGGATTGCCCCAGATGGAAGGAGCAGCCAATCAGCGGCAATTTACGACCATGCAGCTTTCTTGTCGCACTTAGCAATCCGAATTTGATAAGTCAGCGTCTCCCCGGGACTGGCTTTTTCCTTATCCACTGTTTTCTCCACCTCAAAGTCCGTTTCCGGAGAAGGCTTGGGAGACTGAGATGGGCCGGGAAGTACTGTCACTTTGTCCTTTGCCTCTTTTTTGATGGGATTTTCCGGGTCCTTTGGATTTGGCGCGGTCCCTGTGACTGTGTTCTCATAGACACCTTCCGCGTCTTCTGGTATCTCTGCCGTGCCGGTGAGTATCCTCTCCTCACCCGGTCCCAGTTTCTCCACACGTACGGATGTCCCCTCATTTTCCAGGACGATTCCCTGTGCCTGGTCAAACAAAAGAACCACGCCCTCACGGTCAAAAGCATCTTCCAATACCAAATCCCTCAATTCCTCCTGGCCGCAGTTCACAAGACGAAATTCGAATCTGGCCGTACCTCCGGCCTGTGCCTCAGGGTCCAGCGCCTTCTTTTCCAGCAGGAAATCCGGCTGTGACGGATATACATCCAGAAGGGGTGTCTCGGCAGAAGTCTTTTCATCCTGCCCTTCCAGGCCCACATAGGACACATACCCCCCTGTTCCCTCCTGGTCTTTATTCAGCGGTGCATCCTGATTGGTCTCATACAGCTTCTTCTCCTCAGGATCTCTATACTCCTCCCGCAAAACCACGGGAATCTGCAGTTCTTCCTGGTCATCCTCCCCCATTTCTCTGGTAATGGGATAAGTCACTTTATAGATAGTATCCGGCTGGCCTTTCTGATTGGTAATGGAGACAGTCTCCACCGTACAGCCTTCCGGCAGCCCTGCTTCCTCAATATCCCAATACTCTGAAATATAATCTACAATATGCATTTTTGTGGCTTTTAAAATAAGATCAGAATAGACCGCACGAAAGATATCCGAAATGCTCTGTATAGACTCAGAACGGGAATCAATGAAATACCCGCTTCCGGAACTGATTTTCTGAAGAGTTTCAAAAGAACTTTCCAATTCTAACTTTGTACCATAACCTGCTGTATAGACAGCCGCGTTTTCTTTCAGCACAGCCGCATCCTGAACCGCCCAGTCCGCGTAAGTGGAATACCAGCTGGAATCCTGACCGGGCAGTCCAGCGCTATGGGAGTCCAGACGGCTGGTATCTGCCTTTCCCAAGGTATGGTCATACCCGCTGGAAGTATCCCCGTCTGTGAAAAGTATCGCAAATGTATTTTCTGTTGTCTCTAACCGGTTTACCGCATCTATTGCCGCGGCAATTGCCGCCTCATGGTTTGTCCCCGAATTATGGTCCGGCAGTACCTGCTCTTTCTGCTCGTATTCTTTCTGAGCAATAAAGTCAATGGCCTCCTGGGCATCCTGGGTCCATCCGTTTATGTAATAACCGCCCACAAATGCTGTCGGGCAGATCTGAGCCCCTGGATTTTCAAAAAGTGCCTGGACAAATTCAGAATACCCTTCCACCAAATGCTCATAGCCGCTACTGGCGCATCCGTGTCCGGGTTCTTTTCCAGATGCGTAAGCCCACACTGCATATCCCCCGTATTCTTCCGCTGCGCCCACTGGCAGATAGACACCATTTTTAAGGATGGTATGCCGGAAATCATAGTTGCCGCTGTAGCCATCCCGAAGGGGCCTGAGCAGTTCATCATCTCCCTTTACATAAAATACCCTCCAGTGATACATTCCATAATAATCCCTCTGCTCCTCCCTGCCTTTCTGATAGGCAATTCTGCACTTTCCCGATGGGTCCAGTTCTTTCGGCAGCGCCAGAAGCATCTCATCAGCATCTGCCTGCCCCATTTTTCCGTATTCATCAGGCGTGGGAAGTGACGGGACAACCAGATCCTTCCAAATTTCAGATGAACCCTCAAAAGCACTGAATGGATGGCTGAAAATCTGTTTCACATGCCCCTGGGTATCACACGCCTGCATACTTTCCGTCACATCTAGTATGGGAATGACCGATATGGGTACTTCTTTCTGGGTAAATTTTTGGATACCGTTGACTTTCAGGTTAATCTTCGCCCGATAATCTGCCGCTGATTCCCATGCGGCGGATTTTTCCAAAATCACTCCCTGCTCATCGGCCTGAGCGCAGGTAACCGCAGCTCCCTGGATCATGGACAACAAAGCCAATACCGTTCCCATAAACGCCGCCATCACACCTTTTCTTGATAATTTCTTATGCTTCATAAACAATTTCCTCCTTAACGCAGTATTTTCTCTACATGCAGCCTCCAGTACAGCACTTCATTAATTCCCGGGTAACAAGCACCCTCCTCCTTTCTTCAAAATCTAATTACAATCAATCATGTTGGAAAACAGCCGAAACAGCCCTGAATCGTACCAGCACAGATCTTCCTGGCATATGCAATATAACACAGTTTATTGATGAATGCAACCTGAAATTAAATTCCTATTCTTTCTTTAGGATTTGTTTATATTTTTTCCGATTCTTTAAGGAATCCTTCACAGTTTACACATATTTCTCATATATAATAGCTCTTGGATAGATGAATAACCACTCTCTATCTCCCCCCTCAAAAAGCAGTTCGATGAACAGTCGGACTGCTTTCTTTAATCTAAGGAACTGCACTTGCTTTTTACCCGTCCCCCTACTATAATTGTTAAGAAAACACAGACACGCTCTAGAGCGTGTCTTAAAAATCATTCACGCCATCCGCACGCCCCACTTTGCGGGAGATTTGCCCCTTATTCAGTTGACGCAGCCCGCTGCGCCGCCTTCATTCGGAGCAAATCTCCCACAAACTGTGACGCACGGTTGACATAAAGCATTTTTAAGACACACTCTAAGAAAGGAAGAACCTATGAGTGATCGAACTGTAGTGGCTGCTCTGGGACACAGGGCACTGGGAACCACACTGCCGGAGCAGAAAGAAGCCACAAAAGCGTCTGCCAAAGCAATCGCCGACCTGGTTGAACAGGGGTTAAAAATAGTCATTTCCCACAGCAACGCGCCTCAGGTGGGTATGATCCACACCGCCATGAACGAATTCGGCAAATCCCACCCCAATTATACATTTGCCCCCATGTCCGTGTGCTCCGCCATGAGCCAGGGCTATATCGGCTATGACCTGCAGAATTCCATCCGGGCAGAGTTAATTTCCCGGGGTATTTACAAACCAGTGTGTACCATACTGACACAGGTGACCATTGACCCTTACGACGATGCCTTTGCTGAACCAGAAAAAATTATCGGACGCCCTCTGACCAAGGATGAGGCAGAAGAGGAAGAAAAGAAAGGAAATTTTGTAACGGAATTGGAGGACGGAAGCTACAAGAGAATTGTGGCTGCCCCCAAGCCCCACTCCATTGTAGAATTGGATGCCGTGAAAGCCCTGCTGGCAGCAGACCAGGTGGTCATCGCAGGGGGCGGCGGCGGAATTCCGGTTATGGAACAGGGCGTAGAATTGAAAGGTGCCAGCGCTGTCATCGAAAAGGACCTGCTCTGCGGCAAGCTGGCAGAACTGATAAATGCCGATGACCTGCTGATTCTCACCAGCGTGGAAAAGGTCAGCCTGCATATGGGAACAGACAGGGAGACTTTCCTGGAGACCATCTCCGTGGAGGAGGCAAAAAGATATATGGCAGAAGGCCATTTCGCCCCGGGCTCCATGCTTCCCAAATTCGAGGCCGGAGTCTCTTTTGTGGAAAACGGCAAAGACCGCAGGGCCATCATCACAGATATCCCTCATGCCAAGGCCGGTTACCTGGGGAAAACCGGAACCATTATCCAATAACCATCCAATTAACCCCATTAAAAAAGGTGCCAAGACTTCACTCCAAGTCTTCTGGCACCTTTTTGCTTCTAATACGTATCTTCTTCCGCCCAGCTCAGCGCTGTCTTCACTGCCCGGCTCCAGCCTCCCAGCCGTCTCTGCCGTGTCTCTTCGTCCATGTCCGGCTTAAACTGTGCCTGTATGGACCAGTTTTTCCGGATTTCCTCCATACTGTCCCAGTACCCGGCAGCCAGCCCGGCCAGATAAGCGGCACCCAATGCCGTAGTCTCAATGCAGCTGGGCCGTACCACGCTTGCATTCAAAATATCCGCCTGAAACTGCATCAGAAAATCGTTGGCGCTGGCTCCTCCGTCCACTTTCAGCTCTCTGAGCTGAATCCTGGATTCCCGCTCCATGGCCCCAATAAGGTCGTATACCTGATAGGCAAGGGACTCCACAGCCGCCCGCACCATATGATTCTTATTCACACCCCGGGTGAGCCCCACCATGACACCTCTGGCATCCTGCTTCCAGTACGGAGCACCCATCCCCGTAAATGCAGGGACCAGATAGGCTCCGTTGGTATCTTCCACAGCCTGGCAGCAGCTTTCTGAATCAGAGGCTTTCCCAATAATTCCCAGCTCATCCCGCAGCCACTGGATGGCGGCTCCGGCTACAAACACACTGCCCTCCAGGGCATATGCCGGTTTTCCCTTCTCATCCACGGCAATGGTGGTCAGCAGTCCATGCTGGGATTTAATGGGCTGTCCGCCGGTGTACATCAGCAGAAAACAGCCTGTCCCATAGGTGTTTTTCACGTCTCCGGGGTTCACACAGCACTGGCCGAACAAAGCTGCCTGCTGGTCACCCGCCGCGCCGCCGATGGGAATGGAACAGCCCAGAATGTCTGTATACCCATATATTCTGCTGGACGGCTCCACCTGGGGGAGCATCTGCCTGGGAATTTCCAACATGTCCAATATTTCCTCATCCCACTGCAGTTTATGGATATCATACAACATAGTACGGGACGCATTGGTGTAATCTGTCACATGAACCTTTCCCTTTGTCAGATTCCAAATCAGCCAGGTATCTACAGTTCCGAACAGCAGCTCTCCTTTTTGCGCCCGGCTTTTTGCCCCTTCTACATGGTCCAGAATCCATTTAACCTTCGTGGCGGAGAAATAGGCATCCGGCACTAATCCGGTGCGTTCCCGCAAAACCGTGTCAAATCCTTTCTCACGCAGTTCTTCTATCATACCGGCCGTCCGCCTGCACTGCCAGACGATGGCGGGATAAACAGGATTTCCTGTATGTTTATCCCACACAATCGTGGTTTCTCTCTGATTGGTAATCCCGATTGCCGCAATTTCCTCTGCAGACGCCCGAATCCTGCTCATAGCCTCTGTGGACACGCTGAGCTGGGAAGACCAGATCTCCATGGGGTCATGCTCCACCCAGCCCGGCCTGGGATAATACTGCGGGAACTCTTTTTGTGCCATGCTGCATATTCTGCCGTTTTTATCAAACAATATGGCCCTGCAGCTGGTGGTTCCCTGGTCCATAGCCATAATATATTTTTTCTCCATACCTTCCTCCATCTGTACAGCATCTGCCGGGTTTCCTCTATGCCAGCAGATTTTTTCCTATAAAATATCCAAACACCAGCACCCCCAGCACAATCCGGTACCAGCCAAATGCTTTAAAGTCGTGCTTTTTAATATATCCCATTAAAAATTTGATAGCCAGAACAGACACCAGAAACGCCGTGAGCATTCCCAGAAGCAGAATTCCGGCCTCTGCCCCGGTAAAATGGAATCCAAACTTCACCAGTTTCAGCAGACTGGCTCCAAACATCACAGGAATGGCCAGGAAAAAGGTGAATTCCGCTGCCACCGTCCGGGATGCCCCCAGCAAAATTCCGCCGATAATGGTGGAACCGGAACGGGATGTTCCAGGAATCAGCGACAATACCTGGAAAACCCCGATAAAAAACGCAATCTTAAATGTCAAATCACCCAGGTCTGTCACAACAGGTTTCCGCCTGGCGTTATAATTCTCAATAATGAGAAAGACCACGCCATATAAAATCAGCATCAGAGCCACAACCACATAGTTATATAGTTTTTCTTCCAGCAGGTCATCAAAGGGCAGGCCGATGGCCACTGCAGGCAGACATGCCACAAGGATTTTAAACCAGAGAACCATTTTATCCATGTCCACATAGCGCTGCAGGGCATTAGGCGCATCCTTTTGATTCCGAAACGGCCAAAGCCTGGAAAAATAAAGAAAAACCACGGCCATAATAGCTCCCAGCT
This sequence comes from uncultured Lachnospiraceae bacterium, assembly GCA_947651335.1. Taxonomy (GTDB): domain Bacteria; phylum Bacillota; class Clostridia; order Lachnospirales; family Lachnospiraceae; genus MGBC164599. Next base: position 2,415 of record CANSYV010000041.1, on the reverse strand, counting down.
GAATCACCACCCGGAACATCTCCATAAATTCCGGCGTCACATCCAGCTGGATGAATTCATCTGCCAGAATCAGATGCCCGGTGCTGCTGATGGGCAGCCACTCTGTAATCCCCTCAATAATCCCCAGAATAATTACTTTTAATATCTCGATAATACTCATATATTCCCCTTATGATTGTCAGTTTATTGCTGCAGGCTGCCTGATATTTCCGCAATATCAACCAGCGTCAGATTCCGCAGATTGGTATTCTCCAGGCTGGTCACCAGGGCTCTGGCCGTATCCAGCGACGTGAGCACATTCACGCCTGTCTCAATGGCGCATCTGCGGATTAAAAATCCATCCTTTGCCCTCTCCACCCCTGGCGACGGCGTGTCAATCACCAGGTCAATCCTGTGGCCCAGAATCAGATCCATCAGATTGGGGGAAGGCTGCTCCAGTTTATTGGTCCGTATCACACGGATTCCATGTTCTTTCAACGCTTTGGCTGTACTTCTGGTGGCGTAGATCCGATACCCCAATGCCTCAAATCTGCGGGCAATGTCCACTGCTTCTTCTTTATCTGTATCTTTCACAGTCAGAATCATATTCTTGTGCCGTGGAAGCCGTACGCCCGCTCCCAGAAATGCCTTGTAAAGAGCTTCATTAAAGGTCCTGGCAATCCCCAGGCATTCTCCTGTGGACTTCATCTCCGGCCCCAGGCTGATGTCCGCCCCGCGGATTTTTTCAAAAGAAAATACGGGCATTTTAATGGCAATATGTCTGGCCTCTGGCTGCAGTCCCGGTGTATAGCCCAGTTCCTTAATCTTCGCGCCCAAAATCACCTTAGCCGCCAGCGGCACAATGGGAATCCCGGTTACTTTGCTGATATACGGCACCGTACGGCTGGAGCGGGGATTTACCTCAATCACATATACCTCTTCCTGGCACACAATAAACTGTATGTTAATCATCCCCACAACATGCAGGGATTTTGCCAGCCGCCTGGTATATTCTTCAATCACCGCTTTCGCCTGGCTGCTGATGGTCTGGGCTGGGTACACAGAGATACTGTCCCCTGAATGAATCCCCGCGCGCTCAATGTGCTCCATAATGCCTGGAATCAAAATATCCTCTCCGTCACATACCGCGTCCACCTCAATTTCCTTTCCCACCAGATATTTGTCCACCAGAATGGGGTGCTCCTGGGCGATCTGATTGATGATGCCAATATACTCTTCCACGTCTTTGTCATTGATGGCAATCTGCATTCCCTGTCCGCCCAGCACATAGGAGGGCCGTACCAAAACTGGGTATCCCAGCTTATTGGCTGCTTCCCTGGCCTCCCCGGCTGTATATACAGTCAGACCCTGGGGCCGGGGGATCTGACACTGTTCCAGAATCTCATCAAACAGCTCCCGGTCCTCCGCGGCATCCACATTCTCCGCGGAAGTCCCCAGAATTTTCACGCCCATCTTCATCAGCGCCTCTGTGAGCTTAATGGCTGTCTGCCCCCCGAACTGCACCACCGCGCCGTCGGGCTTTTCAATATCCACAATATTTTCCACATCCTCCGGAGTCAGAGGCTCAAAGTACAGCTTATCCGCAATGTCAAAATCTGTACTCACCGTCTCCGGATTGTTGTTCACAATAATAGTCTCATAGCCCTCTTTTGAAAAAGCCCAAGTACAATGCACGGAACAAAAATCGAATTCAATCCCCTGTCCAATGCGGATGGGTCCGGACCCCAGCACAAGCACCTTCTTCCTGTCCCTGGTGCCGCTGGACTCATTCTCTCCTCCGTACACCGAATAATAATAGGGCGTCTTGGCGGCAAACTCAGCCGCACAGGTGTCTACGATTTTATAGGATGCCGTGATATCCCACTGTTTACGCAGAGCTTTCACCTGGCTTTCTTTCTGCCCGGTAAGCCCGGCGATGACAGAATCCGGAAATTCCAGCCGCTTTGCCTCTCTTAAAAGTTCTTCTGTGAGAGAACCTTTTTTCAGCTCCTGCTCCATTTCCACCAGAACCGCCAGTTTGTCAATAAACCACAGGTCAATTTTGGTGGCCTGATGGATCTCCTCCTGGGAGATTCCTTTCCGAAGAGCCTCGGCAATCACCCAGATTCTCCTGTCATCCACCTCTTTTAACTTTTCTCTCAGTTCTTCCTCTGTCAAATCTGTAAAGTCATAGGACATGAGACTGTCCACATGCTGTTCCAGGGAGCGGATGGCTTTCATCAAAGCTCCCTCAAAATTATTGCAGATACTCATCACTTCCCCGGTGGCCTTCATCTGTGTGGTCAGGGCCCGCTTTGCACCGATAAACTTGTCAAAAGGCAGCCTGGGGATTTTCACCACGCAGTAATCCAGCATGGGTTCAAAGCTGGCATAGGTTTTTTTGGTGATAGCATTGGGAATCTCATCCAGGGTATA